>DASXJM010000144.1:0-3665 GCA_036497405.1 Streptosporangiaceae bacterium
AGAGAAATCGTACAGGGATATTCGCCGACGGATATAAACGCTTGGGCACCGCGCCGCGCAGGATGGCGAACGCGCCCAGCCGGGCCCCGATCGTGGCCACCACCGCGATCGGCAGCACCTGGGGCAGTTCGGCCGCCGGGACCAGGGCCACCGCCAAGAACGCCAGCGCCACCCCGCCGATCGCCACCATCAGCGCGGCCAGCGCCCGGCGGCCCCGCAGGGTCCGGCGCACCAGCAGCCGCGCCTCGGGCGGCAGCCGCAGCACCATCCAGGCGAAGCTGCCGACCGCGATCAGGCCGAGCACGGTCAGCCCGATCACGAACGGGAACCGGCCCAGGTGCGCGATGACCGGGATCCAGATCAGCAGCAGCGCCGCCAGCGTAAACGTGTAGATCATCCGCGACACCGTGCGCAAGATGACGACGTCGATGTTCCGGCTGTACACGCTCTCGGACGGGGAGATCCGGGCGGCCCGGATGAAGTGCCGCACCGCCCCCCGGGTGTCGTGCCGGCGCAGCCGGATCCGGCCCAGCTCGTTCATGGCCCCGCTGTGCGCGGGGTCCAGGGCCAGCGCCCGTTCCTGGTGGGCCCGGGCCGAGTCCAGGTCGCCCGCGGCCAGGCTGACCTTGCCCGACAGGAAGTGCACGTCCGGCTCGTTCGGGGCCAGGCTGCGGGCCTGCTGGGCCGCGGCGGTGGCGATGTCCAGCCGCCGTGCCCCCAGCGCGGCCTGGGCCACGCAGATGTGGGCCTGCCAGTGCCCGGGGGCCAGCCGCCGGGCTTCCATGCCCGCCCGCAGCGCCTCGGGGTAGTTGTCGGTGTGCAGCAGCGCGTTGCTGGCCAGCCGGTGCGGCCACTCGTCGGCCGGGTCCAGGGTCACCGCCCGGTTGGCCGCTTCCACCGCCTGCTGGTGCCGTCCGGCCCCCAGGTGGGCCCGGGCCAGCAGGCACCAGGCCCGGGCGTTCTCCGGTTCGGTCGCGACCAGCCGGGCCAGCACACCGCAGGCCTGGTCGTACCGCTTCATGTCCAGCATCGCGTCGGCCCGCGCGAGCTCCTGCCTGAGCTCGGTCATGCCGCGGCCGTGCTCATATCAGGCGGCGCTTCTTCAGGTAGTCGGCCAGGTCGTCATAGGCCCCGCCCTCGTTGGCGAACAGGGCCACGTTCCGGGCGGTGTCGAACCACGCGCCCAGTGAGGGCTTGACCTCCCCGGCCGCGCCTTCCAGGTCCGGCTGCCCGATCATCCGGGCCTCGCCGCGGTTGATGCTGTCCAGCAGCGCCCGCTCGGAGGCGGTCTCGCAGATGTGCGCGATGTCCGCGCCGGAGTACCCGTCGGTCAGCTTGGCCAGGCGGCCCAGGTTGACTCCGGCCACCGGGCGGTCCCGCAGGTGGTAGCGGAAGATGGCCTCCCGGGCCGCGTTGTCGGGCGGCAGCACCAGCAGGGTCCGGTCGAACCGGCCCGGCCGCCGCAGCGCGCTGTCCACGTCCCACGGGTGATTGGTCGCGGCCAGCAGGAACACCCCGTCGTTGCCACCCTCCACGTCGTCCAGCTCCAGCAGCAGCTGGTTGACCGCGCTGCGCATCGGGGTGTTGCGCAGCTGACTGCGCTTCTGCCCGATCGCGTCCACCTCGTCCAGGAACAGCACGCAGGGGGCGTTGCGGCGGGCGATCTCGAACAGCTCGTGGATGTTCCGCTCGCTCTGGCCCACGAACATGTCGATGATGTCGGCGAACGACACCGCCATGAACCGGGCCCCCAGCTCGCCGGCCACGGCCCGGGCGATGAACGTCTTGCCGCAGCCGGGCGGCCCGTAGAGCAGCAGGCCGCCGCGCAGGCTCTTGCCGTAGAGCTTGCGCAGGTCCGGGTTGCGCATCGGGGCCAGGAAGGCTGCTTCCAGCCGCTGCTTGACCTGGCTCATGCCGGCCACGTCGGCCAGCTTGAGGGTGGAACGCTCGGCGTCGTAGGCCTCGGCCGGCGCGCTGGCCCCTTCGGCCGCCGTCTCCTCGCTGCCCACGAACATCGGCGGCAGCACGTCGCTCAGCTCCGACTCGGCCTGCGTCCAGTCGAAGTCCGTGGGCGACTCGGCCCGGCCCGGCTTGGAGGCCGCGGGCGGCCCGCCGTCGTCGTTCGGCGGTGCTCCCGCGGCCTGTGCGGCCGTCCCGGAACCGGTCCCGCCCGTCCCGGTTCCACCCGTCCCCGTCCCGCCCGCGGGCGTTCCGCCCGGCTCGTTGGCGGGCGTGGCCGGCGTCTGCAGCAGGGCCAGCGCCTCGGCGTTACCCGGGTCCCGTTGCAGGACCGCGCCCACGTGCCTGATCGCCTCGTCGCGCTGGCCCGCCTGCAACAGCAAGCTGGCCAGATGGACGCGTAGCGGCACGTCGTCTGGCATGGCCTCGACGGCCTTGCGCAGACTGGCGAGCACGGTCAGGTCGGGTTCCATGCGGCCGTCCGGGTATTGGTCGAGATGGTTCAGGCTCAAAGTCAAACAGTACGGGGCCGGCGAACGTGTGGTTGCCATGCGGCCCACATAACGGGGTATCCACTGGCAATCCCGTTCAACCCCGGGGAGATTCTTGCCACTTTGCGCAGTGGATCGCCCGCGCTCTGTTGCCGAAAACGGCAACTGTCGGTCATGATGTGATAACGCCCTATAACGCCATTAACGTGACGTGGAGGACGAAATCGCGGGAACTGCGAGTACCGGGCTGACTGGGGAGACGCCGGCCCCGCCTGTGGTGTTCCGTGACGTGTTCGCCGTGGCGGAGTTCCGCGCCCTATGGCTGGCCCAGATCCTGTCGGTGGCCGGCGACCAGCTGGCCCGGGTTGCCCTGACCGTGCTGGTCTACAACCGGACCTCGTCGCCGCTGCTGGCCGCGGTCACCTACGCGGCCAGCTTCGTGCCCACGTTCGTCGGCGGCGTGACCCTGGGCGGCCTGGCCGACCGGTTCCCCCGCCGCGAGGTGATGATCGCCTGCGACCTCGTGCGCGCGGTGCTGGTCCTGGTCATGGCCATTTCCGGGCTGCCGGTCCCGGTCCTGGTCGTGCTGCTGTTCGCGGTGACCCTGGCCGGGGCGCCGTTCATGTCGGCCCGGGCCGCGGTCTACCCCGACGTGCTGCCGGGGGACCGGTACGTGCTCGGCAACGCGGTGGTCCTCACCACCAACCAGCTGGCCCAGGTGATCGGGTTCGCGGTCGGCGGCACGCTGGTCGGCTTCCTGGGCACCGGCCCGTCGCTGATCATCGACGCCGCCACGTTCGTGGTGTCCGGGCTGATCGTCCGGGTCTGGACCGCCCGCCGTCCGGCCGCTCGCCCGGCCGCCGGTCTGTCCGGTGCGGGCCGGACCCGGGCTGGCCACGGGCTGCTGACGGGCACCCGGCTGGTGCTGACCCGCCCGGCCCTGCGCGACCCCATGCTGTTCGGCTGGCTGGCCGCGTTCTACAACGCGCCCGAAGGCATCGCGGTGCCCTTGGCCCACTCGCTCGGAGGTGGCTCGGTCACGGTCGGGGCCGTGCTGGCCGCCGAGCCGTTCGGGGCCATGCTCGGCTCCCTGGCCTTCAGCCGCCTGGTCGCCCCGTCGCGCCGGATGCGCTGGATGGGCCCGCTGGCCACCGCGGCCAGCGCGGTGCTGGTCTTGTTCGCGTTCCGCCTCGGCCTGGTGGCCGTCCTGGCCGT
>DASXJM010000145.1:0-20457 GCA_036497405.1 Streptosporangiaceae bacterium
CATCACCACGCTGGCCCGGGGCAACATGAACGCGGTCGAGACCGTGGTGCCCAAGCGCGGCGTCAACACGCTGATCCCGGCGCTCAAGGCGGCCGGCGCCCACGACATCCTGGAGATCCCCATCTCCAAGATCGTCGAATAGGCCGGACGGCCGGGCGGAGCGGCCTGCGGGGCCGTCCAGCCCAGCCCGGCCGGTCAGTCCTTGCGGCCGGTGGCGGCCAGGGTGACGCCGATACCGATCATGACCAGGCCGCCGGTGCCGCCGATCAGCTCCAGCCGCCGGGGCGAGCGCCCGAACCAGGCCCGGGCCGAGCCCGCCGCCAGCGCCCAACCGCAGTCCGAGACCAGCGCGACGGCCGCGAACAGCGCCCCCAGCACCAGCATCTGCCCGGGCACGTTGCCCGCGGCCCGGTCCACGAACTGCGGCAGCACGGCCGCGAAGAACACGATCACCTTGGGGTTGGCCACCCCGACCAGGAAGCCGTCGGCCACGATCCGGGCAATGCTCTTGCGCTCCAGGTTCGCCCCCAGCGCCTCGGCCAGCCGCCGCCGGTGCCGGACCGCCTGCACGCCCAGGAAGATCAGGTAGGCGGCCCCGCCCAGCTTGATCACGTTGAACACCAGCACCGACCGTTCCACCAGCGCCCCGATGCCGAACGCCACCGCCATCACCTGGACGAACACGCCGAGGGTGTTGCCGACCACGGTGGCCATCCCGGCGGTCCGGCCCAGGGCCAGTGCCCGGCCCACGGTGAACAGCACGCTCGGCCCGGGCACCGCGATCAGCAGGAACGCGGTCAGCATGAACGCCAGCAAGGGTTTGGTCGACGGCATGGGGCGAGCGTAAGCAGGCCGGGTCCACCACGGCTACGGGTTTTCGGCGCCCTCGCTACCCTGGCCCCATGTCATCTGTCGCCGGGATCCTGCTGGCCGCGGGCGGGGGCAGCCGCCTGGGCCGTCCCAAGGCCCTGGTCGAGATCGGCGGCCAGACGCTGGCTGCCCGGGGCGCCGGGCTGCTGCGGGCCGGGGGAGTGGCCCCGATCATCGTGGTGACCGGGGCCGCCCCCGTGGACCTGCCGGGCGTGACGCTGGTGACCAACCCGGACTGGCGCACCGGGATGGGCTCTTCGCTGGTGGCCGGGCTGACCGCCGTGCGGGACCTGCCGCCGGACGGGCTGGACGGCCCGGATGGTGCGGGCGGCTGCGACGCGGCGGTGATCGCCCTGGCCGATCAGCCCCTGGTCGGCGCCGAGGCCGTCCGCCGCCTGGTCGCCGCGCACGCGGCCGGGGCCAGCGTCGCGGTGGCCGCTTACGACGGCCGCGCCCGCAACCCGGTCCTGATCGGCCGCGTGCACTGGGCCGAGGTGCTGGCCACCACCACCGGCGACGCCGGGGCCCGCCCGTTCCTGCGCGCCCACCCGGACCTGGTCACCGTGGTCGACTGCACCGGCACCGGCCGCCCGGACGACATCGACACCCCGGCCGACCTGGCCCGGGTCGTCGATCTGGCCGGACGGCTCGCCTCCGGCTTACAGGTCGTGCTGGCCCAGCCAGGCCAGGCAGGTATCGGCCACCGTCTGCCAGCCGGAGTCGATGACCAGTGAGTGTCCGCGGTCGAATTCCTCCAGGTCGGTGGTGGCCACCGACTGCCGGTACTGCTTGAGGGTGGACTTGGTGATGGCCTCGGGCACGGTGTGGTCCTGGGCGCCCATGGTGAGCAGCAACGGCCCGCGGTCGTCGTTCCTGGTGTTGACCGCGTCCGGTGAGTGCAGGGTGAAGTTCGCGGTGGCCGCTTCGAACAGCGGCTTGGCCGGGGACGGGACGGCCCACTGCTGGTGCAGTTGATCGGACTCCTCCGGGCTGACCGCGTTGCCGAAGCTGTAGCGGAACTCCTCGGCGGTCAGCGACACCGCCCGGTGCAGGTTGGCCGGGTTCTTGAACACCGGCAGCGTCGACCGCAGCGCGGACAGCGGCAGCGGCAGCACGCCCTTGATCTGGGCGGCGTCGATGCCGATGGCGGCGACCGCGTAGTCCAGGCCGAGCAGCTTCTCGGCGATCATGCCGCCGAACGAGTGGCCGATCAGGATCGGCCGGGCCGGCAGGGCGTCGATGATGCTGGCGTAGTGCTGGGTCACGTCGTCGATGCCGTGGTCGGCCACGCTGTCCGCGGTGGCCCGGGCGTCCTCGACGGTGTCGGCCTCGCCCGGCCAGCCGGGCGCCGACGATTCGTAGCCGGCCGTCGCGAACAGGTCCTGCCACGGCCCCCACGACGTCGCGTGCAGCCACAGCCCGTGGATGAAGACAACGGGTGCCTTGGTACTGGTCATGATCGGGTTCCTTCCTGGGTTCGGCGAGCCGCGGCGGCCGCCCCTCAGACACGGTGACATGACGCGGGTCACTGGTCATCGTGCCTGCGGCCGGCCGGGCGCCGCTTCAGTCATCCGACTGCACCGGCTCCAGCCCGGCCCGGCCGCGGAATTAAGTCGGCCGACTCAAGCCGCCCCGGGCCGGGGTGGGTTAGCGTCGCGTGATCAGCGCGGGGCGTGACCCGAGGAACGGAGCACCTCATGGATCTGGGCCTGACCGGGCGGACGGCCGTGGTAACCGGCGGCAGCAAAGGCATCGGGCTGGCCGTGGTGACCGCGCTGGCCAGCAGCGGAGCACGGGTGGTGACCGGGGCCACCTCGGTGTCCCCGGCCCTGGCCGAGCTGGTCAAGGGGGGCCAGGTCGAGGCGATCGAGGTCGACCTGTCTCAGCCGGACGGCCCCGCTCAGCTGGTGGCGGCGGCCGGGGACCGGGTGGACATCCTGGTCAACAACGTGGGCCGCGCTCCGGCCCGGCCGGGCGGGTTTCTCAGCATCACCGACCAGGACTGGCTGGACACGCTCAACCTCGACCTGCTGGCCGCGGTCCGGGCCACCCGCAGTGCGCTGCCGTCCATGCTGGCCGCGCAGGCCGGCGTGGTGGTCAGCGTCTGCTCGGTGAACTCCCGGCTGCCCGACCCGGCGGTGCTGGACTACAGCGCGGCCAAGGCCGGCCTGGCCGCCTTCAGCAAGGCCCTGGCCAAGGAGGTCGCCCCGCACGGGGTCCGGATCAACACGGTCAGCCCGGGCCCGGTCGCCACCGACCTGTGGCTCGGGGCCGGGGGAGTGGCGCAGACGGTCAGCGCGGCCACCGGGGCCAAGCCCGCCGACGTGGCCAGCCAGGCCGCGGGCCAGTCACCCACCGGCCGGTTCACCCAGCCCGCCGAGGTCGCCGACGTGGTGCTGTTCCTGGCCAGCGAGCGGGCGGCCAACATCACCGGCGCCGACGTCATCATCGACGGCGGCCTGGTACCGACCTGGTAGCCGAGGCGATCATGGGTCCCGGATTAGGCCCGGCCGTGCGGTACCCGGTCGTGTTCCTGCCCAGCCCGGGGTTGCCGGCGGGGGCCTGGGAGCGCTGGGTGGAGCTGTTCACCGCGCACGGCGGCACCGCCACCGCGCCGGCCGCCCTCCGGTGGAGCCCCCAGGGGCGATCCGTGCTCGTCGGCTACGGGCCGGGTGGCCTGCTGGCGCTGCTGCTGGCCGGGCAGGAGGGCATCGCGGGCGTGATCGCCATCGACGTGGCCGCCGTGCCGGTGGCGCCCACCGGCCCGGAGGATCCCGATCAGAATCCGGTCCTGCTGGTGATCACCGATCAGGGGCCGTCACTGATCACCGGTCCCGGCTGGCGGGCGGTCGCCGAGTCCTGCCTGTCCTGGCTGGACGCGCACGAACTGTGAACGGCGCCTCATGGCCGCGGGCCAGGGGCGGCTCCGGCCGGATCCAGCACCGACCGGAGCTGGGCCCGGGAGCCGATCCCCAGCTTGGGGAAGATGCGGTACAGGTGCGAGCCCACCGTCCGGTGCGACAGGTACAGCCGCTGGCCGATCTCCCGGTTGGACAGGCCCTCGGCCGCGAGCTGAGCGATCTGCAGCTCCTGCGGGGACAGGGCCGCCCACTGCTCGGGCCGGGGCGGCTGGCTCGGCTCGCCGGTGGCCCGCAGTTCCTGGCCGGCCCGTTCGGCCCAGGGCAGGAGGCCGTGAGCCTCGCAGATCTGCCGGGCCGTGCGCAGGGGCGGCCGGGCCTCGGCCAGCCGCCGGCGCCGGCGCAGCCACGAGCCGTACTCCAGCAGCAGCCGGGCCCGGTAGCACGGCCACCGGGCCAGATCCGTGCCCAGGGCGGCCCGGAACTCGGCCTCGGCGAAGGCGTCGGTGGTCAGCAGCGGCGCCGCGTAATCCAGGGCGACCCGCGTCCACGGAGCCACGCTCTCCCCAGTGCCGGGCCGGAAGGCGGCGGCGATACGGCGGGCTTCGGCCTGCCGCCCGGTCCGTACCGCCGCCTCGGCCAGGTCGCCCAGCACCCAGCTGCTCTGCACCGCCTGGTACGACGGATCACTGCGGTCGAACACCCGGCTCAGCTGGCCGAAGGCCTCGTCGTAACGCCCGGCGCCGATGGCGGCGACCCCGCGGGCGAACTGGATGCCGCACAGCACCGCGCTGACCCGCGCGGGCAGCACCATGGCCTCAGCCCGCTGGGCCAGCTGGAAGGCGGCTTCGTCGTCGCCCCGCAGGGCGGCGATCATGGCCTGCCCGGTCAGCGCGGCCGCCTGCCACAACGGCTGCCGGGTCTCCCCGGCCAGCCGGACGGCCTCGTCGGCCGCGGTGAGGGCGGACTTCCAGTCAGCGGCCGCGATCGCGTTCCAGGCCTGCTGGGTGAGCAGCCGGGGCAACGCGGCCAGCCGGCCCTCCTGGCGGGCGTCGTCCACCACCGCGCGCTGGACCGCGGCGATCTGCTCGCCCGCGCCGACCAGGTGGATCGACATGGCCAGTTCGGCCGTGGCCGGGTCGAGGCGGCCGGGGCGCAGGGCTCCGATCCGGGCGATGATCAGGTCGCCGTACCGGGCCGGGTCGACGAACCCGCCGATCGACAGCAGGCGGGGATCGTCGGCCGGGACCCCGAGCTGTCCAGCCGTGGCCAGCAGGAGGTCCCGGGGCCCGGGACCGGGGTCGGCCGACCAGACCCGCACCGCCGCCGCCAGCAGCAGCCGGAAGGCCAGGTCGGTGTCCCCGGTCAGCTCGGCGGCCAGGCCGGCCAGGGTCTGCACCCGGAGCGGATCGCCCGGGACCTGGGGCTCCAGGCCGTCCCGGATCAGGGCCAGCCGGGCCCGGTCGGCCGGGGCCCGGACGAGCGGTTCGGCCCGCTCGGTCAGGGTGCTGGCGTGCCCGGGCCGGCCCAGCTCCAGCGACAGCTCCGCCGCCCGCAGCAGCCGCCGGGCCCGCGGGCCCGGCTGGGGGGTCAGATCGGCGGCTCGCTCCCAGGCGGCTGCGCTGGCCGGCCCGGCGCCGCGGCGGCCGGCCGAGACGGCGGCTCCTTCCAGCCGGGCCGCGGTGGCCTCGTCCGGGCCCAGCGCGGCCGCGGCCAGGTGCCAGGCCTGGCGTTCCGGCTGGCCGGCCAGGACCTCAGCCAGCGCTTGGTGCGCCCGCCTCCGCTGGTCAGGGTGGGCGGCCTGGTAGACCGCGGACCGCATCAGCGGGTGCTCGAACCGCACTGCGGCCTGGGATACCAGCAGGACGCCGGCGTCCACCGCGGGCCGCAGCGTCTCGGACCCGGGGCCGGAGGTGATCCGGGCCGCCGCCGCGGTGATCTCGGCGAAGTCGGCGCCGTCGGCCGCCGCCGCCACCAGCACCGCCGACCGGGTGGGCGCGCTCAGGCCCGAGACCCGGGCCGCGAAGCTGCGCTCCAGCTGGGTCGTGACCGGGATGTGGGTGCCGGCGCCGGGGTGCCCGGGGCCGCTGGCCAGCGGCAGTTCGGCCAGGGCCAGCGGGTTGCCGTCGGCGTGCTCCAGGACCCAGTCCAGCCGCTGGTCTCCCAGCTCGGGATGGCGGCGCCGGACCAGCTGCTCGGCCTGGTCCCGATCCAGCCGCCGCAGCGTGGTGACCGGTACCCCGGCTTCGGTCAGCGCCTCCGGTTCGGCGGGCCGGGTCGCGGCCAGCAGCCAGATCGGCTCGGAGCCGATCCGGCGGGCCACGAACCCGAGGATCCGCTGGCTGGCGTCGTCCACCCAGTGCAGGTCATCGACGACGAGCAGCACCCCTTGGCCGGTGGCCGCGTCGGCCAGCAGTTCCAGGGTGGCGATGGCGATCAGGAACACCTCCGGGACCGGGCCGGTCCCGTGACCGAGCGCGGCCCGCAGCGCCTGGTGCTGCGGCGCGGCCAGCGACCCGAAACGTCCCGACAACGGGTACAGCAGCTGATGGAGGACGGCGAACGGCACCCGCGCCTCCGACTGCACCCCGGCCGCGCACAGCACCGTGCGCCCGGCCGCGGCCGCCGTGTCCGTGGCCGCCCGCAGCAGCGCCGACTTGCCCAGCCCGGCCTCACCCGCCAGCAGCAGAGCCGACCCGCTGGCCGCCCCCAGCGTCGCGCCGATCGCGGCCAGCTCCTCGTCCCGCCCGACCAGCTCAGCGGACCCGGATGTCACCGCCCCGCCCACACTCACTCCCCGTTGTCGCCCACGATCCCGGACCCGGCCGTGCCGATGAGCCGGCACCATCCCGGACCGGCCACGGAAATATGTAGACCGATCGTTCTTTCTGCTGACAGCATGGACTATCGTGTGCCCAGGCCACAAGGGCCATTTGGCACAATTCGGACCGGAGAACGAGGTGCGGTGTGACCCGTCCGAGCAGCGCGGCCGCGCGGCGGCGGCGGGCGGCCACCATCGCCCGGCGGCGGCAGGCTTCGGCGCGTTCGGCCCGGGACCGGATCCTGGCCACGGCGGACCGGCTGTTCTACCACCACGGCATTCAGGCGGTCGGGGTCCAGCTGCTGCTGCAGGAGTCGGACGTGACCCGGGTGACGTTCTACCGGCACTTCCCGTCCAAGGACGACCTGGTGCTGGCCTACCTGGATCGCCGGGGGACCGCGGCCCGGGCCGCGGTCCAGGCCATCGTCGACGCCCACCTCGATGACCCGGGCGGCGCCCTGCACGCCTGGGCCGTCGCCTTCGCCGAAGACGGCCAGATCGACGAGTACCGCGGCTGCACCTTCGTCAACGCCGCCGCCGAATACGGGGCCCCCGATCACCCCGTGCGCCTCATGGCCATCGCCCAGCGCCGCTGGATCAACGAGGTCACCGAGAACCTGCTCCGCCGCTGCGGTCACCCCGAGCCGCTGGCCGCCGCCCGGGCCCTGCTCGCCCTGCGCACCGGCTACGTCTTCTCGACCGGCCTGGAAGAAGACGCCGGCTGGGCCGGCCAGTTCCTGGCCGCCCACGACCGCATCGTCGCCGGCGGCTGACCAGCCCCCGCCCTGGCGACGCCGCGCCGTTCAGCGCAGCAGGGCGCGGTGCAGGGCCGTGGCCCGGAACGGGCCCCCGGAAAACCGGGACTCGGCCTGTACCGGTACGTGGTGGCCGCCGTCGGCCGGGATCAGGCTCCCGTCGAAGAAATACTCCGGGTGGATGCCGTCAGCGGCCTCGGCCACGGTGGCCTGCATGACCAGGACGTCGCCGGGCCCGGCGTGCACTCCGGCCGCGGCCCCGGGGTCTGCGGCGAACGGGATGCAGACCGGGAGCCAGTTGGTCTGGTCGGCCAGGCTGTCCAGTACCGGGTCGCCGGGGGCGACGGTCAGCTCGATCCAGGCCAGCAGGGCGTCGACCGGGCCGGGACGGGTGATCTCCAGCCGCAGGGGGCCGCCACGGTGGCTGGGGCCGGCGGCCCGGGCCCGGCCGAAACGCAGGTCTTCGAGCAGGCTGGTGGTGGAACACAGCGCGTCCGGGCCCGCACCCGCCAGGCACATCCGCACGTCGAACGGGCCGCCCGCGGCGCGGAAGATGCCCTCCAGGTAGGGGGCGAACAGGCCGGCCAGGGCGGGCTCCCGGCCCAGCGGCACCCCCAGCAACCCGGCCAGGCTGACCGCGGCCACCCGGGTGCGCACCGCGGCCGGGATGACGTGGGCATCCTCGGTCAGATGCCGGCTCTGTGCGTCGGCCAGCACCGCGGCCAGGCCTTCGGCCCCACCCAGGCAGCCCACGATCTCGGCGATGCCGGCCTGGGCCCGCTCGGGCAGCGTGACCTGGGTGGCGTCGCCGGTCATCACCTCGACCGGGGCGGCGGGGTGCCGGGCGGCCGTCCGCCGGGCCTGCCGGGCGCTGTCGGCCAGGACCTCGATCGCGTACACCCGGCGGGCGCCGGCCGCCGCCGCCACCAGGGTCCACAGCAGCTCAGGGCCGGGCCCGATCTCCAGCACGGCCGCGCCCGGAGCCACGGCCTCGATGGCCCGGCGGAACAGCCGGTTGCGCTGCTCGTCGGCCTGGATGACCTGGTAGATCAGCTCGTCGTAGACCGGGTACTCGCCCACCGACGGGCACAGGTAGACCGTACCGGGGTCCGGTTCGGTGTCCCGGACCCGCAGCTGAACGGACCGGCCCCCGGCCCGCAGGGTCCGCCAGGTCATGCCCCCCATATCGGCGGCCTCAGACCGAGGTAGCGGCCACACCCCAGGTGTGAGAGACGCTCTCCCCGGGGGCCAGCACGATCAGGTCGTCCCCGCTGACCAGGGCGTTCGGCGGGCAGGTCATGGGCTCGATGGCTACGGCGTGGCGGTGCCGCTCGCCGTGCAGGGTGTCGCTGGTGAACACCTGGAGCCAGCCGTAGCCCGGGCCCGCCCACAGGCTCACCTGGCGGCCCCCGGAGCGCACGTGGGCCCAGACCCGGCCGTCCCCGGCCCGGTTCAGCCCGGTCAGGGCGTGGTCCAGGACGGTGTCCCCGATCGGGTGCCCGTCCCGGAAGTCCACCGGCGTGCCGCCGATGTCTTCGGGCGGCCCGGTCGGGATGCCGCGCTCGTCCAGGGGCAGCCAGCGGGCCGCGGGCAGCTCCAGTTCCCATTCGTCCAGCGCCGCCGGGCCCGCGGTGAAGTACGGGTGCTGGCCGGTGCCGTACGGGGCCGGACGGCTGCCCCGGTTGGTGGCCGACACTGTGACCTGCAGTCCCGCCCCGGCGATGAGCTCGTACTCGGTGTCGACCTGGACGCTGAACGGGTACCCCGTGTAGCCGTGCGGCAGGTGCCGCAGCAGCACCCGGCTGGGCTCGCGGTGCATCGGCTCCCAGGCCGCCCATCGGGTCAGCCCGTGGATCGCGTTGCCGTTCTTGGGCTCGCTCAGGTCCAGCTGGTAGGCGGCGCCCTCGAACTCGTAACGGCCGTGGTCGACCCGGTTCGGCCACGGGGCCAGTAGCTGCCCGGCCGCTCCGGGGGGCAGCTCGTCCGGCTCGTACCCGTACACCACCGGCTGGCCGGCGTAGCTGAGCTCGCGCAGCCCGGCGCCGAGCCCGGTGACCACCGCGTGGTAGTCGCCGGCCGTCAGCTCGTACTGCTCGCCGGTGACCAGGACCGGTGACGGCTGACTGGTGCCGGGGGCGAGGCCTGATTCCGCGGAACGAGAGGTCATGCCCGCCATCCTGGCAGTGATCACCGCGCCGCGCGATCCAGGGTCGCCCGCGGCGGCCGGCTAGGGAACGCTGAGCGCGAGGGCCGCGGCGCAACCGGCCATCAGGCCCCAGGTCAGCTCGGCCCCGCTGGCCTGGCCGGCCGTGAGCAGACGGCGGGCGGCGGGCTCGACCGGCTCCTGGCCGGCGATGCCGCGCAGCACCGCCGCCACCTCCTCGGCGGCCTGGCCGCGGGCGGCGCAGTGCAGCAGCGCGGCGGCCAGCGGTGTGGTCCGCTGGTCCGCGTAACCGGTGACGGCGGCCCCGAGCCAGTCGGCCAGCCACACCGGCCGGGTCCCGCCCGCGGTGGCCCCGCCCAGCAGGCGCAGGGCCAGCAGCAACCCGCACAGCATGCTGTCGCCGCTGGGCACCAGGCCGGGGCCCAGGCCGACCAGGTCCTCGGCCAGTTCCACGGCGCCGGCCAGGTCGCCGGCCGAGCAGCAGGCGGCCAGCACGGCCGGGCTGTCCTGGCCTTCGAGCCCGGGCCGGACCGCGGCCGCGGCGAACACCCGGGCCAGCGTGGTCACCCCGTGGTCCAGGCGGGCCCGGGACAGCGGCCCGAACACCGGGCACGGGTCCCACCACCGGCGCACCTGAACCTCCAGGCCGCCAACGAGCACCCGTTCGTTGCCGGCCCAGGCCGCGTCGCCCGGTTCGCTGCGCGGCTCGTCCGGCGGTTCGAGCGTGCTGATCTTCAGCGTGACCGCGTTCGGCGGGCAGGCCGCTCCGGCCGTGGTCAGGGCGATCACTCCGGCCGCGCCGAAATCCAGGTACATGACGTCGGGGGTGGCGGCCAGCACGCGTCCGGCCCGCAGCGGCCCGCGCAGCACGTTGAGCAGGGCCAGGCTGGCCACGCCCGGGACGATTCGCTGCGCCGGGGGCGGGGTGGTCGCGGGCGGGCCCGGCGATGGGGACGCGGGGCGCCCGCCGGGCGCGGGGCGGGTCCGCCCGCTCGTCCTGCGCGGCACGGCACTCACCGTACCCGGGCCCGGCCGACCCGGGAACCACGGGTAATGGCATAAGGGCCAGACAATAGCGGAATCGAATTGCCGGACGACGGCATTCGGCAAAGGAAAGGGCGTGGTCGGCACTCCGTGACAGCCCGGCCGGGACTGGCGTATCCCAAACAATGGCGCGACGGCCGGCCGGTAAATGAGAAAAGCGCCCCGGCGGGGGCGCTGAGAGCCTGGTCGCCACCGCATTTACGGTGCGGTGCCGCGGGCCGGTAAAGAACTTCTTAGCCGACGAGCCGCTGGTGAGAGCGACGCGGTGAGTTTCAGGGCCGACGGGGCTGCTTGGGGAGCGGGGGACCGTCAGCCCCGCCGGCTATTGAACCCTAGCCCGTCGCCCGCCTCTGGTGGGGCCTTTTGAAAAAGAGCTGGGACGCCGTAAGAGTTCTGAAAGAGTTGCGCTCAGTGATCGGCTTGAGGGTTTTGCGGTCACTGAGTCATCGCTGACAGGTGGGGCAGCATAGATAACACTTTTTTGCCGATGAGTTTGCCGTGAGTGGCGGCCGCGGCGGGCCGATGTCAGCCCTTGGGGCCGAGTTGGCCGTTGCGGATGGCGTCGGCCGCGAGCACCCCGAACAGGTAGAAGTAGGCGGCTTCCTCATCCTCGAAGAACCGGACTTCGTGCCGTGACTGATCCGCCGCGCTGAACACTTCGTAGCCGCCGCGGGCGCGAATCAGGCACATGGCCCCGTCGACCTCCTGGTCGACCGCGTAGGAAGACTGCGGGATGGCGGCCAGGTCGAGCAGCTGGGAGAAGATGGCCTGGGTGGTCACCCGCGGCTTGCGGGCCGCCCGCCGGCCCACGTACCGGCTGCCGCCGCCCGCCCCGGCCGGGGCGGGCGGCGTGGTCGCCGGGCCGGGCGGGGCCGGCGCGGTCACGTCGCTGGTGGTCGGCGCGGCGTAGGCGCCGGTGATGGCGGCGGCCTGGCGGGCCAGGGGCGGGTCGTCGTAGCGCGGGGCCGGAGCAGCGGGCGCCAGGCCCGGAGCCTGCGCGGCACCCGGGGCCTGCGCCGGACCCGGAGCCACGCCGGGGGCCGGGTCCGGGCGGTTCCAGCGGCTGGTGTCCTCGGGGAACGGGGAGCCATGCCAGACCGCGGCCGCATCCGGGGTCGGCGGCGGGTAGGCCGGCCGGGCCGCCGGAGGCTCCCAGGCCGGAGTGGGATGGGTGCCGGGGCCGGAACGGCCGTTCCAGCTGGGCCCGTCGTGCTCCCACTCGCCCGAGGTGACCGGGCTCCAGGCCTGGGTGTCCTGCGGATCCCATCGGCCCGGGTCGGTCGCGGTGGTGTCCGGGCTGGCCCAGGCGCCGGTGCCGACCCCGGGGTCGGTCACCTCGCCCGCGTTCCAGCTGCCGGTCGAAGGCCCAGTGAACGGCCCAGTGAACGGCCCAGTGGACGGCTCAGTGAACGGTCCAGTGGACGGCTCAGTGAACGGAGCGGTGAACGGGCCGGTGGCCGGCCCGCCTCCGGCCCCAGCCCCGGCCGGGGTGGCGCCGCGGTGATCCCAGCTGGCGGCGGAACGGCTGGCGTCCCAGCCCGGGGTACCCCAGCGCGGCTGGTCGCCCCAGTGGCCGGCCCCATTGCTGACCCCGTTACTGGCCGCGGCCCGATCCCGGACGGCCGCCTGTTCCCGGGCGGCGGCCCGCTCCACCTCACGCGGGTCCCAGGAGCCGGTGTCCGGCGCCTGCCAGCCGCCGGAATCCCGGGCCTGCCAGCCGCCGCGGGCCCGGGGGAACGGGCCCCCCGGCTCCCGGGTGTCCGCCGGGTCGCCGATCGCGGCCCAGGTTCCGGTGTCCCGTGGGTCCTGGGTGTGCTCGTTGTGCGTGTCCCCGCCGAACGTTCCGGGTCCGTCGGGCAGGCGCGGGTCCGCGGCCCAGGAGGGGCCGGTGTCGATCAGCCCCTGTGCGCCCACCGCCCGCAGCGGCCCGGTGTCGGGAGCGGGCTGGCGCTGCTCGCGGGGGTTGTGAGCCCAGGTGGGCAGGGCCCGGTGGTCCCAGCCCGGGTTGTGGCCACCCCGGCCGGGCGTGGCCAGTTCGTACTCGCCCCGCTCCTCGCGCAGGTCGTCGATGTCCTGGCGGGGGACCACGACCTCGAACACGCCCCGGTCCACCTCCCAGAACCCCAGCCGGCGGGCCAGGTAGAGGTCGCGGCCCAGGTAGGCGATGTGCATCCGGTCGCCCAGGTCATCGAGGACCATGCAGTGCTCGCCCCGGTAGCGGCCGACCGGCCGGGCTTCCCACAGGGCGTCGATGTCGTCGACCCGGACGGTCTTGCGCCAGTGGTTGGACGAGGAGCGAAAGCCCAGTTCATCCGGCGGCGGTCCCGCCGCGAACAGGGTGACCTCATCGTCGGTCGGCCCCACGCCCGCCTGGTACGACGCACCCTGGAAGCTCGCCATGAGCCGGTACCGCATGCCTCAGGCCTCCCTCGTCGGCCGCCGCCAGACCAGGCCGTCGTACCGGGCGACCAGGTCATCGCCGCGCGTGGTGAGCCGGGAAATCGAGGCCCCCACCGGGATCGGCATGGGATCGGTGTAGAACTCGGGCACCGCCAGCCCGGAGGCCACGACGTAGGTGTCCATTTCCCGGGCCGTCCAGGCCAGGAAGTAGATCTCGCGCACGTCCGCGGTGAACTCCGATCCGTCGTAGCCGAGCCCGAGCGCGGTGAAGCACTCGGCTGGATCGCGGAAGGCCACGTCCCGGGCGCGGTAGACGAACCCGGCGATGATGGCCCGCTGGCCGTTCAGGTACGGCCCGACCAGGCGGGGCGGGACCACCTTCCGCATCGGCGTGCCCGGCTCGATACGCAGTCCGGCGGGCCCGGTCCGGGTCACCATGTAACCGCGAACCTCACCTGGAGCCCCTCTCCGCATGCCCTGACTTACGTGCCCTGATTTACCGGCCCGGGTATACCAGTTCAGTTCACCAGTTCAGGCCGGTCCGGCCCTGACTGATTCCCGGCGAATCGGCGGGGAAAGAAACTCTTCCCTAGCTGCAGCGCTACGCCGTTCACGAGAGTCCCATATCCCTAATGCGCTCTCAACTGATTCGGCCAATCACGTGGCCCTCCGGCTGGTCAGACCGATATTTGCCATCTTTCAATCACTCACAGGATTCAGGCAGTTACTTTAAGCTATACAATGGCCAGACCTTTTCCAGGTTAAGCGCCCGCTTATCTGGTGGCGCCGGACCCGATCTCAGTTCCGGCCCTGGTCCCGCCATAGTAATGATCTTGTGATGGGTGCACCCGGATGGCTGAATTCCCGCGCGCCCCAGCGCGGGCCCAGGCACAGGAGCCGGGCGGCCGGCGGGCAGCGTAGGGTCAGACCCGTGGCTGGGCTGAACCCCGGGGGCCGGCGGCCCACTGGTGACGACGGGACCGCGGATCCGCGCCTGGCGGCCGCGCTGGCGCGGTACGCGGCGGGCCAGGAATCCGAACGGGTCATGCTGACCGTGCTGACCGGATCCCGGCTGCTGGTCCCGCTGGTGGAGCGGCCCGCCGGCCACCACCCACCAGAGCCTGAGGCCGGCCACGGGGACGCGGGCTGCGACCACGGCCTGGCCCGGGAGATGGCGTTCCCCACCCTGATCGGGCGGGACGGGCGGCCCGCGCTGCTGGCCTTCACCAGCCTGGCCGCGCTGGTGAGCTGGCGGCCGGAGGCCCGGCCGGTGCCCACCCCGGCCATCGAGGTGTGGGGCTCGGCCACCGGCAGTCAGTGTGCCGTGGTCATCGACGTGGCCGGGCCGGTACCGGTGGCGGTGGACGGGGCCCGGCTGGCCGCGCTGGCCGCGGGCCAGCCGCCGCCCGAACCGCACACCGACCCCGACGTCCGGGCCGACGTGGCCACCGCCCTGACCCAGGCCGGCCTGCCCGCCATTGCCGGCGCGGAGCTGGCCGCGGGCCAGGACGGCGCCGATCTCACCGTCCGCCTGCTGCTCCAGCCCGCGCCCGGCGTGGGCCGATCAGAGGTGGGTCAACTGGTCCAGCAGGCGGCCGAGGCCATCGCGGCCCGGCTGGGCGGCCGCTTCCGGCGCGGTATCGCGTTTTCGGCCGCCGCCGCGGCCCCCGCCGCCCCGGCCGCGCGCCCGCACGGGTGAGCCGCCGATGATCTCCTGGGTGCCCGCGGCCGTGGCCGGGGCGGCCGGCCTGCTGGCCGGGGACTACGCCACCGTGCTGATCGAGCGGGCCCCGGCCGCCCGCACGGTGTCCGGGTCGTTCCATGAGCTGCGGCGGCACCCGGCCGGGGAGTGCCCGCGCTGCGCGGCCCGGCTCCGGGCCGCCGACCTGATCCCGCTGGCCGCCTGGGCCCGGACCGGCGGAACCTGCCGGTACTGCGGGGCCGGCTTCGGCGCCTGGCACCCGGCCGCGGAAATCCTCACCGCGGTCACGTTCGCGCTGCTCGGGCTGGGGTTCGGGGCCAGCCCGGCGCTGCCCGCGTTCTGCTTCCTGGCTCTGGTGTCGGTGGCGCTGACCTTCATCGACGTGACCCACCAGCGGCTGCCGGACCTGCTCACCCTGCCCGCCTACCCGGTCGCGATCGTGGCCCTGGCCGCCGCCGCCCCGTTCGTGCCGCACGGGCCCCGCCACCTGGTCCACGCGATCATCGGGCTGGCCGCGGCGCTGGCCTTCTACCTGATCCTGGCCTTGATCTACCCGGCCGGCATCGGCTGGGGCGATGTCAAGCTGTCCGGGCTGCTGGGCCTGTATCTGGGCTGGGCCGGGCCGGACGAACTGGTCATCGGGCTGGCGGCCGGGTTCGTGCTGGCCGCCGTGGCCGGCCTGGCCCTGATCGCGGCGGGCAAGGCCACCCGCCGGTCACAGATCGCGTTCGGGCCGTTCATGGTGGCGGGCGCGCTGGCCGTCATCGTCGTGGCCGGTCTTGCCTGACGGCTTATCCCGTGGGGGGACCTCACTAGGATCGGACCATGCTGCGCTGGCTTACGGCAGGTGAGTCGCACGGTCGTGCGCTCGTGGCCATCTGTGAGGGAATGCCCGCCGGAGTGCGGGTCAGCACCGAGAACGTCGCGACCGCTCTGGCCCGGCGCCGGGCCGGGTACGGCCGCGGCGCGCGGATGAAGTTCGAGCAGGACGAAGTCGAACTGACCGGTGGGGTCCGGCACGGGACCACCCTGGGCGGCCCGGTCGCGATCCGGATCGGCAACACCGAATGGCCCAAGTGGGAGACGGTGATGGCCCCGGACCCGGTGGACCCCGGCGTCCTGGCCGAGCAGGCCCGGAACGCCCCGCTGACCCGGCCCCGGCCCGGTCACGCCGACCTGGCCGGCATGCAGAAGTACGGTCACGAGGACGCCCGCCCGATCCTGGAACGGGCCAGCGCGCGGGAGACCGCGGCCCGGGTCGCGCTGGGCGAGGTGGCCCGGCAGTTCCTCCGCCAGGCCCTCGGCGTCGAGGTGCTCAGCCACGTGGTCGCGCTGGGCCCGGTCAGCGCCCCGGACGGGCTGCTGCCCGCCCCCGAGGACGCGGCCCGCATCGACGCCGACCCGGTGCGCTGCGCCGACGCCACAACCAGCCAGGCCATGGTGGAGGAGATCGACCAGGTGCGCAAGGACGGCGACACCCTGGGCGGGGTGGTCGAGGTGGTGGTGTACGGCCTGCCGCCCGGCCTGGGCAGCTTCACCCACTGGGACCGGCGGCTGGACGCCCGGCTGGCCGGAGCGCTCATGGGCATCCAGGCCATGAAGGGCGTGGAGATCGGGGACGGCTTCACCACCGCGCGCCGCCGGGGCTCGGCGGCCCACGACGAGATCGAGATCGGCCCGGACGGCGTGCGCCGCCGCACCAACCGGGCCGGCGGCCTCGAGGGCGGCATGACCAACGGCGAGGTGCTGCGGGTCCGGGTGGCCATGAAGCCGATCTCGACCGTGCCCCGGGCCCTGGCCACCATCGACGTGGCCACCGGGGAGGCGGCCAAGGCCATCAACCAGCGCAGCGACGCGACCGCGGTGCCGGCCTCGGGGGTGGTGGCCGAGGCCATGGTGGCCCTGGTGCTGGCCGACGCGGTGACCGAGAAGTTCGGCGGGGACTCGGTGGCCGAGATCCAGCGCAACGCCGACTCCTACCTCAAGTCGCTGGTGATCACGTGAGCGCGGCCCCGCCGGCGCAGCCGGAACAGCCGGGACCGCCAGCCCCACCGGGACCGCCGCTGGTGATCCTGACCGGCCCGCCCGCCGCGGGCAAGTCGGCCGTGGGCCAGCTGCTGTCCGAACGCCTGAACACCCCTCTGGTCGACACCGACGCGCAGATCGAGGCGGCCGCGGGCAAGCCGGTGGGCGACATCTTCGTCGACGACGGCGAGGACGCCTTCCGCGACCTGGAACGGGCCGCGGCCGAGCGAGCCCTGCACGCGGCCGGCGCCGTGGTCGCCCTGGGCAGCGGCGCCGTGCTCGACCCCGCGGTGCAGGAACTGCTGGCCGGGCAGCCGGTGGCCTACCTGTCGGCCGACTTCGGCCCGATCGCCCGCCGGCTCGGGCTCGACAAGCCGCGGGTGGTCATCCCCGGTAACCCGCGCGGCCGGCTGCGCACCCTGCTCGAGGAGCGGCGGCCGGTGTACGAGCGGCTGGCCACGTTCACGGTGGACGCGGGGGAGCTGGCCCCGGAAGAGGTCGCCGACGAGATCGAAGCCTGGCTGGCTCGTCAATCGGGGGAGCGATGAGCATCACCCGCATCCCGGTCGCGGGCGATCGCCCCTACGACGTGGTGGTCGGCACCGGGGTGCTCAGCGAGCTGCCCGGCCTGGTCGGCCCGGACGCGGCCAAGGCCGTGGTCATCCACCCCGAGTCGGTGGCCGATATCGTCCGGCCCGCCTGCCGGGCCCTGGACGACGCCGGTTACCAGGTCATCGTGGCCGAGGTGCCCGACGGTGAGGCGGCCAAGCAGGTCAGCGTGGCCGCGGGCCTGTGGTCCCGGCTGGCCGCTGAGCAGGTGAGCCGCCGCGACTGCATCGTCGGCATCGGAGGCGGGGCCACCACCGACCTGGCCGGGTTCGTGGCCGCCAGCTACCTGCGCGGGATCCGGGTCGTGCTGGTGCCGACCACGCTGCTGGGCATGGTCGACGCGGCCGTGGGCGGCAAGACCGCGATCGACATCCCGGAGGGCAAGAACCTGGTCGGGGCGTTCTACCCGCCCGCCGGGGTGCTGGCCGACCTGGCCACCCTGGAGACCGTGCCGCGGGCCGACTACGTGGCCGGCCTGGCTGAGGTGATCAAGGCCGGTTTCATCGCCGACCCGGTCATTCTGGACCTGGTGGAAGCCGACCCGGACGGGGCCACCGTCCCGCACGGCCGCCACACCCGGGAGCTGATCGAGCGGGCGGTGCGGTTCAAGGGCCAGGTGGTGGCGGCCGACTTCCGCGAGGCCGGGCTGCGCGAGACCCTGAACTACGGCCACACCCTGGGCCACGCCATCGAGCGCACCGAGCAGTACCGGTTCCGGCACGGCGACGCGGTGGCCATCGGCATGGTCTACGTGGCCGAGCTGTCCCGGCTGGCCGGGCGGCTGGACGGTCACACCGCGGCCCGGCACCGGGCCGTGCTGACCTCGGTCGGCCTGCCCACCGCCTACCGGCCACACGTGTGGCCGGAGCTGCGGGCGGCCATGGCCGTGGACAAGAAGGCCCGGGACGCCAAGCTGCGGTTCGTGGTGCTGGACGCGGTGGCCCAGCCCGCGATCTTCGAAGCGCCACCGGAGGAACTGCTGGAGCAGGCCTACCTGGAGGTGTGCCCATGAGTACGCCGGTACTCGTGCTGAACGGACCGAATCTGGGCCGGCTCGGCGTCCGCGAGCCCGAGGTGTACGGCTCGGCCACGCTGGCCGACCTCACCGAGGCCTGCCAGGCCACCGGCCGCCAGCTGGACCTCGAGGTCACGGTCTGGCAGACCGACGACGAGGCCGAGATGATCGGCTGGGTGCACCAGGCCATCGACGCCCGCACCCCGGTGCTGATCAACCCGGGCGCGTTCACCCACTACTCCTACGCGCTGCGGGACGCACTGGCCATGCGCACGGCCCCGCTGATCGAAGTGCACCTGTCCAACCCGGCCGCCCGCGAGGAGTTCCGGCACACCTCGGTGGTGTCCGGCGTGGCCGACGGGACCGTGGCCGGCTTCGGCTTCCTGTCCTACCAGCTGGCCCTGCAGGCGGTCGCGGAGCTGGTCCAGGCGCGGGTGCCCGCTCCGTGATCGTGCTGGTCGGCTTCATGGGCGCGGGCAAGACCACGGTGGGGCAGCTGCTGGCCCGCCGGCTGGGCCTGCCGTTCGCCGACGCCGACATCGTGATCGCCGACCGGGCCGGGATCCCGGTGCCGCGGATCTTCGCCGAACGCGGTGAGCCCGCCTTCCGGGAACTGGAGCACGAGACGATCGCGTCCCTGCTGGCCGGCCCGCGGCTGGTGCTGGCGCTGGGCGGTGGCGCGGTCGAGCACGAGCAGACCCGCCGGGTCCTGGCGGCGGCCGAGCACACCATCTACCTGCATGTCCGCTATGAGGCGGCGCTGGACCGGGTGGGCGGCGACGATGGTCGTCCGATGCTGCGCCGCCCCGACCTGGCCGAGGTCTACCGGCGCCGGCTAGTGGCTTACTCCGAGGTGGCGACGCTCACCATTGATACCGAAGGTCGGGTACCGGAGTTGGTCTGCACCGACATCGTCCGGTACCTGGCGGGCTCACCGGCTGCCCGTTAACCGTTAGTCTCCCTCTGGAACCGAATTCCGTTCGAGAGGCGGGCCGCTGATGCGCGTGGGGATGTCGATCAATTACGCGGGCGGCTTCGCCGAGACCGTGGCCGAGCTGTCCGACTACGAGAAGGCCGGCCTGGGCATCGTGTTCGTGCCCGAGGCCTACAGCTTCGACGCGGTCAGCCAACTCGGCTACGCCGCCGCGCGGACCAGCCGGGTCCAGATCGGGGGATCTTCCAGATCTACACCGAACCCCCGCGCTGACCGCGATGACCGCCGCCGGGCTGGACTACGTCTCCGACGGGCGGTTCGTCATGGGACTGGGCGCCTCGGGCCGGCAGGTGATCGAGGGATTCCACGGCCTGCCCTATGACGAGCCACTGGCCCGCACCCGCGAGATCATCGAGATCTCCGGATCCAGGACCTCTACCTATCCGGCAGGAAGGACGAGGCAGCGGCCACCGTCCCCGCGGAACTACTGGCCCAGACCTCCCTCATCGGCCCTGAAGGCTATGTTGCCGAACGGATGGCGGCGCTGCGGGCCGCCGGCGTCACCACTGCCCGGCGCACATTCACCGAAGTGGCCGGGGTACGGCAGCCAGCCCCTGCACCGCGTTTCAGCCGCACGCCCGGGGAAATATCCCGCCCGCCCACCCTGGCCAGCACACCCAGGAGGCGCTGTACGACTGGGGCTTCAGCCTCGGTGAGACTGCCCGACTGCGCGCGGCTGGGATCATCGCGCCCTGATCCGGCGTCATCCACTTCGCGAAGCAAGCATAAGGACGTATTCACGTGGCGACTCACACACTGGTGGACCCAGCGTCCAAGGCCTACAAGACCGTGAACCCGGCGACCGGAGAGGTTGTGCGGAAGTTCGCGACGCTCAGCGACGACGAGGCGCAGGCGCTGCTCGCCCGGGCGCACGCGGCCTACCTGAACTGGCGTAAGGCGCCCGTCGCCGAGCGAGCGCAGCTGTTCGCCCGGTTCGCCGACCTGGTCAAGCGCAACGCCGGCGAGCTGGCCCGGCTGACAACGCTGGAGATGGGCAAGCCCTCGCCCAGTCTGCGGGGAGGCCGCCGGCATAGTCCCTGCGATGTTCCGCTACTACGCGGAGCGCGGCGAGGAACAGCTCGCCGACGAGGAGGTCCAGATTCCCGGCTTCACCCGGGCGATCACGCGACGTGAGCCGGTCGGGGTCGTGCTCGGCATCGAGCCATGGAACGGCCCGCTGTACCAGGCCATGCGCGCGAC
>DASXJM010000146.1:0-9433 GCA_036497405.1 Streptosporangiaceae bacterium
GCACGGTGAGGGCATCATCGGGTTCGAAGGCGGCGGCCGCCAGACCACCACCCGCCTGCTCGGGGGCGAGTACCCGCGCTATCAGAGCCTGCTGCCCAGCGAGTTCAACGCCGTGGCCGAGCTGCCCGCCGCCCCGTTCTCCGAGGCGGTCAAGCGGGTGGCCCTGGTCGCCGAGCGGAACACCCCGGTCCGGCTGGCGTTCTCGGCCGGCGAACTGGTGCTGGAGGCCGGCGCCGGCGACGAGGCCCAGGCGGTGGAGACGCTGGAGGCCAGCTTCGACGGCGACGACCTGCAGATCGCCTTCAACCCGCAGTACCTGCTGGACGGCCTGAGCGCGATCGACTCCGACGTGGCCCGGGTGTCGTTCACCACCCCGACCCGGCCCGCCGTGATCACCGGCAAGCCGGCCGGCGACGAGACGCCGGACTACCGGTACGTGCTGATGCCGATCCGGTCCGCGGGCTGACCGGCGGGGACCCCGTCCGCCATTACCTTTGAAGCCGTGCATCTGACCCGGCTCGCGCTCACCGACTTCAGGTCCTACACCTCGGCCGACCTGACCTTGGACAGTGGCGTGACCACGCTGAGCGGGCCGAACGGGGAAGGCAAGACCAACCTGGCCGAGGCCATCGGCTACGTGGCCACGCTGGGCAGCCACCGGGTCGCCACCGACACCCCGCTGGTCCGGCAGGGCGCCGACCGGGCCATCATCCGGGCCGCGATCAGCTCGTTCCGCGGCCAGGCCCTGATCGAGATCGAGGTCAACCCGGGCAAGGCCAACCGGGTGCGGCTGAACCGGGCCCCGGTCACCCGGCCGCGGGACATCCTGGGCGTGCTGCAGACCGTGCTGTTCGCTCCCGAGGACCTGGCCCTGGTCAAGGGGGATCCCGGCGAGCGCCGCCGGTTCCTGGACGACCTGCTGGTGGCGACCGCGCCCCGGCTGTCCGGGGTCCGCTCCGACTACGACCGGGTGGTCCGCCAGCGGACCGCGTTGCTGAAGTCGGCCCGGCAGCGGGGCGGTTCGATGCCGCCGGCCATGGGCGCCACCCTCGACGCCTGGGACGAGCAGCTGGCCCGGGCCGGCGCCGAGCTGCTGGCGGCCCGGCTGGCCCTGGTCCGGTCGCTGCGCCCGCACATCGCGGCGGCCTACGCGGCGGTGTCCGGGGACCGCGGTCCGGCCGGGATCAGCTACCGGCCGTCGTTCCCGCTGCCGGGGGCGGCCGGACCGGACGCGGAGCCGGACAGCGAGCAGAAGCCCGCCGACCTGGAGCCGGCCATGCGGGAGGCCCTCCTGCAGGCCCGCCCGCAGGAGCTGGAACGCGGGGTGTGCCTGGTCGGGCCGCACCGGGACGAGCTCGAGCTGCGGGTCGGTGAGCTGCCTGCCCGCGGGTACGCCAGCCACGGTGAGTCCTGGTCGCTGGCGCTGGCCCTGCGGCTGGCCTCCTATGAACTGCTGCGCGCGGACGGCGAGGACCCGGTGCTGATCCTGGACGACGTGTTCGCCGAGCTGGATACGGGCCGCCGGGACCGGCTGGCCGCCCTGGTCGCCGACGCCGAGCAGGTGATCGTGACCGCGGCCGTGCCGGCCGACGTGCCCGCCACCCTGACCGGAGCCCGGTACAGCGTGGGCGACGGGACGATCACCCGTGCCGCCTGACCCGGCCGACCCGGCCGACGTATCCAGGGACGAACGGCGCCGGCGTGCGGCCGCGGCGCTGGCCGAAGCGGTCGGGGACGCCCGGGCCCGCGGCGACTGGCCGTCGGCCAAGGCGGGGGACTCAGCCAACCGACATTCAAATGATGATGGAAGGTCGGTGGGCGGGGCACTCGGATCCGGCCCGAGGGTCCGCCGCGACGACCCTCAGCCGTTGTCGGCCGCGATCGGTAAACTGCTGTCTGAGCAGGGCTGGAAGGAACAAGCAGCGGTCGGTGCGGTGTTTAGTAACTGGAAGGATTTTGTCGGGTCTGACCTTGCGGCTCACACTCGCCCGGACGGTTTCACCGACGGCGAGCTGGTGATCGCGGCGGACTCGACCGCGTGGGCCACTCAGGTCAGGCTGCTCGCGTCGATGCTGGTCCGCAGGCTCAACGCCGAACTCGGCGAGGGGACCGTAAAACGGGTCAAAGTTCGCGGGCCGTCCGGGCCGCGACAGCGCGGCGGGTGGCGCGTCCCAGGTAGCCGGGGACACGGCGACACGTACGGCTAGGAACGCCCGTGTCATACCGAATTCCCAGCTAGAATAGGGGGTACGCGCACCTTACGACACTGGGGGGTGTCCCTGCGCGCGATTAAGCAGGATGGAGTTTCCACTTGTCATATGACGCACGCTCAATCACGGTACTCGAGGGGCTGGAGGCCGTCCGCAAACGGCCTGGTATGTACATCGGCTCCACCGGGGAGCGCGGACTCCACCACCTGGTCTACGAAGTCGTCGACAACTCGGTCGACGAGGCGCTGGCGGGGTACTGCGACACGATCGACGTGACGCTGCTGGCTGACGGTGGCGTCCGCAACCGTGACAACGGCCGCGGCATCCCGGTCGACATGCATCCGGTGGAGAAGCGCCCCGCGGTGGAAGTCGTGCTGACCACGCTGCACGCGGGCGGCAAGTTCGACAGCCAGTCCTACGCCGTCTCCGGTGGCCTGCACGGCGTCGGTATCTCGGTCGTGAACGCCCTGTCCGCTCAGCTGGACGAGGAGATCCGCCGCGACGGCTACGTGTGGCGGCAGACCTACCAGCGGGGGGCGGCGACCACGCCGCTGGAGCGCGGCGAGGAGACCACCGAGACCGGCACGACCACCGTGTTCTGGCCGGACCCGGAGATCTTCGAGACCACCCACTGGAACTTCGAGACCCTGGCCCGGCGGCTGCAGGAGATGGCGTTCCTGAACCGGGGCCTGTCCATCACGCTGCGGGACGAGCGGACCGACGCCGACACCGAGGGCGACGGCCCGCGGGTCGTCACCTGGCGCTACGAGCACGGCATCTCGGACTTCGTCCGCTACCTCAACGCGTCCAAGGAAGCGGTCCACGCCTCGGTCATCGAGTTCGGCGAGGAAGGCGACGGGATCGCCGCCGACATCGCCATGCAGTGGAACGGCTCGTACTCCGAGTCCGTGCACACCTTCGCCAACACGATCAACACCGGCGAGGGCGGCACCCACGAGGAAGGCTTCCGGTCCGCGCTGACCTCGATCGTCAACCGGTACGCCCGCGAGCAGAAGCTGCTGCGGGACAAGGACGACAACCTGACCGGTGAGGACGTCCGCGAGGGCCTGACCGCGATCGTGTCGGTCAAGCTGTCCGACCCGCAGTTCGAGGGCCAGACCAAGACCAAGCTGGGCAACACCGAGGCCAAGTCGTTCGTGCAGAAGGTCTGCAACGACCACCTGCGTGACTGGTTCGACCGGAACCCGGGCGAGGCCAAGGACATCATCACCAAGTCGATGCAGGCCGCGCGGGCCCGCGTCGCGGCCCGGCAGGCCCGCGACCTGACCCGGCGCAAGAGCCTGCTGGAGACCAGCTCGCTGCCGGGCAAGCTGGCCGACTGCCAGTCGTCGGACCCGTCGCTGTGCGAGGTCTACGTGGTCGAGGGTGACTCGGCCGGTGGCTCGGCCAAGGGCGGCCGGGACTCCGTGTTCCAGGCCATCCTGCCGATCCGGGGCAAGATCCTCAACGTGGAGAAGGCCCGGATCGACCGGGTGCTGAAGAACAACGAGGTCCAGGCGATGATCACCGCGCTCGGGACCGGCATCCACGACGAGTTCGACATCACCAAGCTGCGTTACCACAAGATCGTGCTGATGGCCGACGCCGACGTGGACGGCCAGCACATCCGGACGCTGCTGCTGACGTTGCTCTTCCGGTTCATGAAGCCCCTGGTCGAGGCCGGGCACGTGTACCTGGCCAACCCGCCGCTGTACAAGATCAAGTGGGAGGGCCGCAGCAACGACCCCGACTACGCCTACAGCGACTCCGAGCGCGACATGCTGGTCGAGGCCGGTATCGCCGCGGGCAAGAAGGACCCGCGCCCGCGCGACGGTGTGCAGCGGTTCAAGGGCCTGGGCGAGATGAACGCGAATGAGCTGTGGGAGACCACCATGGACCCGGCCCACCGGGTCCTGTCCCAGGTGACGCTGGACGACGCGGCCCAGGCCGACGAGCTGTTCAGCGTGCTGATGGGTGAGGACGTCGAGGCGCGCCGCTCGTTCATCCAGCGCAACGCCAAGGACGTCAGGTTCCTCGACATCTGACCGGCCGCCGGGGCCCCACGGGCCCCGGTCCCGCATTCGGCGGCCGGGCGATTCACCCGGCCGCCTGCTACAACCAAGGACTCTGAACGTGACTGATGTGACAACCGACGGCGTGCCGTCGCCGGGTGGCCGGACCGAGCCGGTTGACATCCAGTTCGAGATGCAGCGCAGCTACATCGACTACGCGATGTCGGTCATCGTGGGCCGGGCCCTGCCCGATGTCCGCGACGGCCTCAAGCCGGTGCACACCCGCGTGCTGTACGCGATGTACGACGGCGGCTACCGTCCCGAGCGCGGGTACTCCAAGTGCTCGCGCGTGGTCGGCGACGTCATGGGCCAGTACCACCCGCACGGTGACAGCGCGATCTACGACGCGCTGGTCCGGCTGGGCCAGGACTGGTCGATGCGGTACCCGCTCATCGACAGCCAGGGCAACTTCGGCTCGCCGGGCAACGACCCGCCCGCGGCCATGCGGTACACCGAGTGCCGCCTGGCCCCGCTGGCCATGGAAATGCTGCGGGACATCGACAAGGAGACCGTCGACTTCCGCCCCAACTACGACGGCCGCTCGGCCGAGCCCGTCGTGCTGCCGGCCCGGTTCCCCAACCTGCTGGTCAACGGGTCCGAGGGCATCGCCGTCGGCATGGCCACCAAGATCCCGCCGCACAACCTGCGCGAGGTGGCCGAGGGTGTCCGCTGGTACCTGGACAACTTCGACGCCTCCGACGAGGACCTGCTGGAAGCGCTGATCGAGCGGGTCAAGGGCCCGGACTTCCCGACCCGCGGGCTGATCGTGGGCCGCCGCGGCATCCAGGATGCCTACCGGACCGGCCGCGGCTCGATCACCATGCGGGCCGTGGTCAACGTGGAGGAAGACGCCCGCGGCCGGGCCACGCTGGTCGTGACCGAGCTGCCGTTCCAGGTCAACCCAGACAACCTGGCCCAGAAGATCGCTGAGCTGATCAAGGACGGCCGGATCAGCGGCATCGCCGACATGCGCGACGAGACCAGCCTGCGCGTCGGCCAGCGCCTGGTCATCGTGCTCAAGCGGGACGCCATCCCCAAGGTCGTGCTGAACAACCTGTACAAGCACACC
Source organism: Streptosporangiaceae bacterium (assembly GCA_036497405.1). Taxonomy (GTDB): domain Bacteria; phylum Actinomycetota; class Actinomycetes; order Streptosporangiales; family Streptosporangiaceae; genus Bog-532. The sequence continues at coordinate 5,352 of DASXJM010000146.1, forward strand.
CAGCTGCAGGACACGTTCGGCGCCAACATGATGGCGCTGGTCGACAACGTGCCGCGGACCCTGCGCCTGGACCAGTTCATCCGCTACTGGGTCGCGCACCAGATCGAGGTCATCGTCCGGCGCACCCAGTACCTGCTGCGCAAGGCGCAGGAGCGGGCCCACATCCTGAGCGCGCTGCTCAAGGCCATCGACCGGATCGACGAGGTCATCGCCCTGATCCGGGCCAGTGCGTCGGCGTCCGAGGCCCAGCAGGGCCTGATGGGCATGCTGGAGATCGACGAGATCCAGGCCCGCGCCATCCTCGACATGCAGCTGCGCAAGCTGGCCGCCCTGGAGCGCCAGGAGCTGACCAACGAGTACGAAGACCTGATGGCCAAGATCGCCGACTACGAGGACATCCTGGCCTCGCCCGAGCGGCAGCGCACGATCGTCGGCGACGAGCTGGGCGAGATCGTCAGCCGCTACGGCGACGACCGGCGGACCGAGATCGTGGCCTTCGACGGTGACGTCACCGACGAGGACCTGATCCCCGAAGAGGACGTCGTCGTCACCATCACCAACGGCGGCTACGCCAAGCGGACCAAGACCGACCTGTACCGGGCCCAGCGCCGCGGCGGCCGGGGGGTTCGCGGGGCGCAACTGCGCACCGACGACATCGTTGACCACTTCTTCGTGACCACGACGCACCACTGGATCTTGTTCTTCACCAACAAGGGCCGGGTGTACCGGGCCAAGGCCTATCAGCTGCCGGAGGCGGCTCGGGACGCCCGCGGCCAGCACGTGGCCAATATGCTGGCGTTCCAGCCCGACGAGCACATCGCCGAGATCCTGGCTCTGCGCGACTACCAGGTCGCCCCCTACCTGGTCCTGGCGACCAAGTCCGGCCTGGTCAAGAAGTCGCGGCTGACCGACTTCGACTCCCCGCGCTCCGGCGGCATCATCGCCGTCAACCTGCGCGAGGACGACGAGCTCATCGCGGCCCGCCTGGTCGCGCCGGAAGAGGACCTGATCCTGATCAGCGCCAAGGCCCAGGCTCTGCGGTTCCACGCCAGCGACGAGTCGCTGCGGCCCATGGGCCGGGCCACGTCCGGGGTCATCGGGATGCGTTTCGCTAACGGTGACGAACTGCTGGACATGTATGTTGCCCGGGACGATGAGGATGTTCTGGTGGCCACTGAAGGCGGTTACGCAAAACGGACACCCTCTGATCAGTATCCTGTGAAGGGCCGTGGCGGCATGGGAGTCGTCACAGCCAGGATTGTTGAAGCGCGTGGGCGGCTTGTGGGCGCCCTGATGGTGCACCCTGACGACGAGATCTTCGCGATCACGTCGGCGGGCGGTGTTATCAGGACGCGAGCCGGTGAGGTCAAGCGATCTGGCCGGCAGACCATGGGCGTCCGGCTTATGAACCTCGCGTCTGGTGACAGCGTGGTCGGGCTCGCGCGCAACGCCGAGTCGCTCGATGCGGCCGACGATGACCAGCCCGACGGTACCGCCGCCGAGCCGCCCGTGGACGGCGGGGACGGAGCCGACCGGGAGTGACCCGGTAACGAAAGGATTGCAGTCGACGGGAAGAACTGAGGCCGAACGAGTGCGGTGTGATGACGGTGGGTAGCCCGTACTCGTTCGCTGTAGCCTCAGCCCAGCGACTGCAGCCGAGGAGGACGGCGTGGAGCAACGCACGGACGAGACGGCGCGGCGCCCGGGGGTAGCTGCGGAAGACACCGGGCCCCCCACAGAAGACCAGTCCGGCAACGGACCGGCCGCGGACGACACCAAGGCGGACACCAACGGCCACGCCGCTGGTGACCGTGAGTCCGGCTGGGAGCAGCCCAGCCGGCCAGCCCGGCCGAGCTTCACGCCCAACTCACCCAGCAGCTTCGGGTCGGCCCCCGGCGGCCGGCCCAACGCGGGCAACCGGTCCGGGGGCGATTACCCCGCCGACAGCGCCTACCACGGCAACGCGGTTGAGGACGGCTACGGGCCGCCCGGGACCGAGCGGAAAGCCACCGACTTCCCGTCCTCGTCGGTGGCCAGCCAGACGTTCGGGGCCGCACCGGCCGAGAGTGTCTACGGCTCCTCCAGCGGCCAGCGGGACCACGCGCCGTATCCGTCCCAGGTGAACCCGACTGGGCGGCCGCAGACCGAGGATCCTCGCTCCCGCCCGGGCGCACCGTCGTCCCCGGCCGGGTCCGGCGCGACGAAGGCCGACACCACACAGACCGACGACCGCCCGTCGGCCTGGCAGGCCGCGACGTCCCGGATGCCGCGGCCGCAGCAGGTCGCCAAGAAGCCCAAGAAGTCCCGCAAGGGCGACGGCACGTCATCGCGCCAGGCCCACCTGATGGTGTCCCGGTTCGAGCCGTGGTCGGTCATGAAGTTCAGCTTCATGATCTCGCTGGCCTGTTTCGTGATCCTGTTCGTGGCGGTGGCCCTGCTCTACGCCGCCCTGGCCGGTCTGGGGGTGTTCGACGCCATCCAGAACGCGCTCAACAACGTGACCTCCGGTCAGGGCACCGGCGGCGTGAACATCTCCAAGTACCTGTCCGCGTCGACCATCCTCAGCTACACCGCGCTCCTGGGTGTGCTGAACGTGTTCCTGATCACCGCGTTCTGCACCGTCGGGTCCCTGGTTTACAACCTCACCGCCCACCTCATCGGCGGCGTCGAGGTGACCCTCCGGGAGACCGAATAAGGCCCGCCACCTGGCCGGTTACCGTCGATTCTGCGGTAGCCCGCAACATGCGGTAGCCTTTTCCGCGTGCTCGTTGCGAGCACCACCCGTGCCCGTTCACCGGGCGCATCTGGGGCTATAGCTCAGTCGGTTAGAGCGCTTCCCTGATAAGGAAGAGGTCCGTGGTTCAAGTCCACGTAGCCCCACCAGCCAGAACTACTTAGCTGGCCCTCACGAGATTGGCTTTTGGCCCTCAGGCCGTGAGGGCCACGGGTGAGAGTTCGTCGCCTGACACGAGACGACCCCCGGGGGCCCGATCCCCGGGGGTCTTTGTCTGTCTCGGTGCTGTCAGGCAGCTTCACTCTCCGGACCGCCGTCTTCCTGGACATAGAGACGGCTCACCGCCGCGTTCATGGCCCGGAGGATCTCCGCCCGGTCCTGGGCGAACAGATGGCCGTAGATGTTCTTCGCGGTCTCGATCCGGCTGTGGCCCATCTGGGTCGTCACATGCATGTCAGACGCGCCGGACGCGATCAGCAGCGAGGCGCAGACGTGCCGCAGCTCGTGTGCCGTGTACCTGACCGGGCCGTCCTTATGGGCGGCGGTGTAGCCCTGCGCCAAGGCCAGGTAGCGCCGCCACATGGCGTATCCGAGGTAGCCGCCCCGCTCGCCGTTGATGAGCCGTGAGTACAGCCTGCCCTCGCTCTGCTCGCGACTCTCTGCGTGCCGCTCGATCAGGCGCTGCACTGCGGGCATGGCGATGTCTGGGATGGCCACCACCCGCTCGCCGGCCCGGGTCTTCAGGTCAGCCCGGATGTCGCGACGCCCGCCCGATTCGCTCGCCGTCCGGTCCACCGTGATCCACTGGCCGTCCAGGTCCACGTTCTCGGCCGGGACCGCTACGGCCTCCTCCCACCGAAGCCCGGTGAAGGCCAGCACCATGGCCACATCGCCCAGGCCCGGCTTGAAGTGGTCGAGCGCCTGGGCTAGCCGAAGCACCTGGGGGATGCTCGGGATGACCACCCGCCTGCGCATGGAGGCACCCCAGCCGGTCCGCAGCTCCAGTGCCGGGTTACTGGGAATGATGCGCTCTTCCCGTGCCCAGGCGAAGACACGGCGGATGACGGACGCCACCGTGCTCTTGGTGCTGGCCGACGCGGGAGTGCCGTCCTGGAGGGTCAGCCTGCGCACGGTGTCGTTCAGATCGGGAAGGTCCAGGTCCCCGATCCAGGCGTTGCCGATGGCCGGAAGAACGTAGACGTTCAGACAGGTTCGCTCCTTGGCCAGTGACGACTTCGGCCGCGGTGTGCCGTCCCGCTTGGTCTTGTAGGCCACCAGGTAGCGGGCCGCTACGTCCACGAACCGGATGCGCTCGGCCTGGAGCCGCCCCGGCCGCCGCTTGGCCTGC
>DASXJM010000147.1:0-6192 GCA_036497405.1 Streptosporangiaceae bacterium
TCGGCCGCAGGCTCCGTGGCGACGTCGCCGGGTGTTTCGGCCGGGGCTTCTTCCACGATGACGTGCACGTTGGTGCCGCTGATCCCGAACGAGGAGATGCCGGCCCGGCGCGGGTGCCCGTTCGCGGGCCAGGGCATCTCGTCGGCCAGCAGCCGGACCGCGCCTGACGACCAGTCCACGTGCGGCGACGGTTCGTCCACGTGCAGCGTGCGCGGCAGCGCCTGGTGCTGCAGAGCCAGCACCATCTTCATGACGCCGGCCACACCGGCCGCCGACTGCGTGTGACCGAGATTGGACTTCACCGACCCCAGCCACAACGGCTGGTCCTCCGGCCGGCCGTGGCCGTAGGTGGCCAGCAGCGCCTGAGCCTCGATCGGGTCCCCCAGGGTCGTCCCGGTCCCGTGCGCTTCCACCGCGTCGACCTGATCCGCGCCGACCCGGGCGTTCTCCAAGGCGGCCTGGATCACCCGCTGCTGGGACGGCCCGTTCGGCGCGGTCAGCCCGTTGGAGGCCCCGTCCTGGTTCACCGCGGAACCCCGCACGACCGCCAGTACGCGGTGCCCGCGCTGGCGAGCGTCGGACAGCCGCTCCACCACCAGCATGCCGGCGCCTTCCGCCCACCCCGTCCCGTCGGCCGCCGCCGAGAACGCCTTGCACCGGCCGTCCGCGGCCAAGCCCTGCTGCCGGGAAAACTCCGCGAACGCCGACGGCGTCGCCATGATGGTCACCCCGCCGGCCAGGGCCAGCGAGCAGTCCCCGGCCCGCAGCGCCTGGCAGGCCAGGTGGAGCGTCACCAGTGACGACGAACAGCCCGTGTCCACCGTCACAGCCGGGCCTTCCAGGCCCAGGGTGTACGACACCCGCCCGGACACCACGCTGGTGGCGTTGCCGGTCAGCCCGAAACCGTGGCCGTCGCCGGGCAGCCCGACGCCGTAACCGGAGAAGGCGGCGCCCGCGAACACCCCGGTCCGGCTGCCGCGCAGCGACCACGGATCGATACCGGCCCGTTCGAGCGCTTCCCAGGACAGCTCCAGCACTATCCGCTGCTGCGGGTCCATCGCCAGCGCTTCGCGCGGGCTGATCCCGAAGAACCCGGCGTCGAATTGGCCGGCTCCGTCCAGGAACCCGCCCTGACGCGCGTACGGGTGCCCAGGCTCCGTGGCACCGTCGCGCGGGCCGGTCCCGCTTTCCCAGCCACGGTCGGCGGGGAAATCAGCGATCGCGTCGCCGCCCGCGGCGACCACGTCCCACAGGTCCTCCGGGCTGGCGATGCCGCCCGGGAACCGGCAGCTCATGCCGACGACCGCTATCGGCTCGCGTTCCCCGGCCTCCATCCTGCGCAGGCGCTTGCGAGTCTCCTGCAGGTCAGCCGCCGCTCTCTTGAGGTATTCAAAGAGCTTTTCCTGACTCTCCACCGATGACTCCCAACTTGTCGCGCATTCAGCAACCCGGGCCCATCACGTCAAAGCGATCCGAGTTCTTTGTCGAGAAATTCGAATACTTCCCCGGGAGTCGCCGACTGGAATTCGATACCGTCATCGCCCGGTTCTTCAGATTCCTGAATTTCCATCCATTTCGACAGCATTCCTTGCAGCCGCCTGGTGATGCCCGCCCGCACGCCCCGGTCCGGTCCCAGTCCGAGGAGGCTGGCTTCCAGGCCGTCGAGTTCGGCGAATATCGGCTCGGGGGCACCGGCGTCGTCGCCCAGCAGTTCGGACCGCAGGTGATCCGCCACCGCCCTGAGCGTCGGGAAATCGAAGATCAGGGTGGCGGGCAGCCGCAGCCCGGTCGCGGCGTTCAGGCGGTTCCGCAATTCGAGCGCGGTCAGCGAGTCGAAGCCGAGTTCCTTGAAGCCGAGCCCGGCCCCGAGGGTTTCCGACGAGGAATGGCCGAGCACCGTGGCGGCGTGCGCCCGGACCAGTTCGGCCAGGGCCTGGTCCTGGCTGGACCGGCTGAGTCCGGTCAGCCGCTGGACCAGTGCCCCGGCGCCGGCGGCCCCGCTCAGCGCCGCCGGCACGGCCCGGCGGGCCGGAGTCCTGGCCAGGCCGCGCAGCAGCGGCGGCACCGCGCCGCCCCGGGCCGCCTGCGCGCGCAGACCGGTCACGTCCAGCCGGGCTGGGACCAGCAACGGCTCGTCGCGGCCCGTCGCCAGGTCCAGCAGGGTCAGCCCGTCGGCGGCGCTCAGCCCGGTGATACCGCCCCGGGCCATCCGGGCCCGGTCGCTGTCGCCGAGGTGACCGGTCAGCCCGCTCGCGTCGGCCCAGAGGCCCCAGGCCAGCGAGCTGGCGGGCAGGCCCTCGGCTCGCCGGAGGCAGGCCAGTCCGTCCAGGAACGCGTTGCCGGCCGCGTAGTTACCCTGCCCGGCGCTGCCGAACGTCGCCGCACCCGAGGAGAACAGCACGAACTCCCGCAGATCTAGCGACCGGGTCAGTTCGTGCAGGTGCCAGGCGGCGTCCGCCTTCGGCTGCATGACCACGCCGATCCGGTCCGGGGTCAGCGATTCGATGACCCCGTCGTCGAGGGTCCCGGCCGCGTGGACCACGCTGGTCAGCGGTTCCGCCGCGCTGATCCGGGCCAGCGCCCCGGTCAGGGCCGGGCGGTCCGCGGCATCACACGTGAGCACCTCGGCGGCGGCCCCGCTGCCGGCCAGCGCGGCGGCCAGGGCGGGCACGCCGGGTGCGGCCGGCCCGGACCGGCTGGCCAGGATCACCTGCCGGGCCCGGCCGGTGGCGGCCAGGTGCCGGGCGACCAGGCCGCCCAGCACCCCGGTCCCCCCGGTGATCAGGGCGGTGCCGGCGGCGGGCCGCGCCGGCCCGGCCCGCAGGCCCGGCGCGATGGTCAGCACGATCTTGCCGGTGTGGCGGGCTTGGCTCATGAACCGGAAGGCGTCGCGGGCCCGCCGAAGATCCCAGGTCCGCACGGGCAGCGGCGGCAGGTCCCCCGCCTCCAGCCGCCCGACGATGTCGGCGAGGATCTGCCCGATCCGGTCCGGTCCCGCGTCGGCCAGGTCGAACGCGTGGTACCGCACGCCGGGGTGATCCCGGCCGACCTGACCCGGATCCCGGATGTCGGTCTTGCCCATGTCGATGAACGTCCCGCCGCGGGGCAGCAGCCCGAGCGACGCGTCGGCCAGGTCGCCGGTCAGCGCGTTCAGCACGATGTCGACACCCTCGCCGCCGGTGCCTTCGAGGAACCGGGGGCCGAATTCAGCTGTGCGCGAGGACGCGATGTGATCGGGTTCCAGGCCCATCCCGGCCAGCGTCTTCCACTTCGCCGGGCTGGCCGTGCCGAAGACCTCGAGGCCCAGGTGCCGGGCGATCGCCACCGCGGCGGTCCCGACTCCGCCCGTGGCCGCGTGCACCAGCACCCTCTGCCCGGGCTGGGCACCGGCCAGGTCGACCAGCGTGTACCAGGCCGTCGTGAACGCGGCCGGAACCGACGCCGCCTGGGTGAGCGGCCAGCCGGCCGGCACGCGGGCCAGCAGCCGCGCCTCAGTCACCACCACCGGCCCGAAGCCGCCGGGGGCCAGGCCGAGCACGCGGTCACCGGCCCGCAGGCCGATGACGTCCGGCCCGGTCTCCAGCACGACACCGGCCACCTCGCCGCCCAGCCGGGTATCTCCCGAGTCGACCAGCCCCAGCGCCACCGCCACGTCCCGGAAGTTCAGGCCGGCGGCGGCGACCGCGATGCGGACCTGTTCGGCTTCCAGCGCCGCGTCCGCCGCCGGGAACGGCAGCAGTTCCAGCGTGTCCAGCGTTCCCGGCCCGGCGCTGCCGAGCCGCCACCGCCCGTTCCCGGGGGGTACCACCAGACCGTCGGCGGGGCGGTCCAGCCGGCGGGCGAGCGCTTCGCCGTCCCGGATCACCAGTTCGGGCTCTTCCGCAGCGGCGGCTTTCCGCAGCGACGTCAGGAAATCTCTGTCACTCACCCCGGCGTTCACCGCGCCCGGTGCGGGCAGATCGGCCAGCATGAAGCGGCCCGGGTGCTCGGACTGCGCCGAGCGGATCAATCCCCAGGCCGCGGCCGCGGCCAGGTCGGTCACCGGGTCACCCGGGCCGGCCGCGATCGCGCCGCGGGTCACGAGCACCAGCCGCGACGGAGCCAGCCGGTCGTCGGCCAGCCATTGCTGCGCGAGCGCCAGCACCTCCGCCGACAGCCGGTGTGCCGCGGCGGGCGGAGCACCCGCACCGCCGGCGATCTCCGCCAGCACCAGCCGGGGTACCTCAGCATCGGGGGTGAGCGAATCCAGCAGGGCCCCGAGGCTGGGGTGGGCCCGGACCTCGGCGCCGGCGGCGGCCAGGGCCGGGGCCAGGCCCGGGAGACGGCCGGCGACCAGGGCCACCGGCCCGGCTGGACCGTCATCCCCGGCCGGGGCGGCTAGCGGCACCCATGCCACGCCGAACAGCGCGTCGCGGGGACCGCTCCGCGGGTCCGCGAACTGATCCGCGGGCACCGTCCGGGAGACCAGGGAACGAACCGAGACGACTGGGGCGCCCGCGGGATCCGCGGCCACCAGCGACAGCCCGTCGGCGCCGTCCGGCCGGAGCCTGACCCGCAGCGTGGTCGCCCCGGTGGCGTGCAGCGTGACGCCCGTCCAGGCGAACGGCAGCCGGATCCCGTCCGGTTCCGTGTCCTGCGGGCCCGGGTCGGCCGGGCTGGTATCGCTGGTGAACCAGGCCACGTGCAGGGCCGCGTCGAGCAGCGCCGGGTGCAGGCCGAACGGTGCGGCGCTGGCGCGGGCCTCATCCGGCAGCGCGACCTCAGCGAACAGGTCATCGCCGAGCCGCCAGGCCGTGCGCAGCCCGCGGAACTCCGCCCCGTAGCTGTATCCCCGGGCGGCCAGGTCCTCGTACAGGGTGGCCGTGGCCACCGGTTCGGCACCGGCGGGCGGCCACACGGCGAAGTCCCCGGCCGCGGCCGGAGCGTCCTCGCGGGAGGAGAGGACCGCGCTGGCGTGCCGCGTCCAGGTGCCCCGCCCGGTGGTGCCCCCGGGCCGGGCGTGTACCCCGGCCGTCCGGCGGCCCGCGTCGTCCGGGTCGCCGACCATGACCTGGACCTGCACCGCGCCGGTCTCCGGCAGCACCAGCGGGGCTTCCAGGGTCAGTTCGTCGAGGTGCCCGCATCCCGCCAGCCGCCCGGCCTGGACGGCCATCTCGACGAACACCGCGCCGGGTACCAGGACCGTCCCGGCGACCGCGTGGCCGGCCAGCCACGGCTGGGCCGCCAGCGACAGCCGCGCCGTGAACATCAGCCCGCCACCGGTGGCTGGCTCAACCGCCGCGCTCAGCAGTGGATGCCCGATCGACGCCAGGCCCGCCGAGGTCAGGTCCCCGGCTCCGGACGAACGGGCCGGTGGCCAGTAGTTCTGCCGCTGGAAGGCGTAGGTGGGCAGGTCAACTCGCTGCCCAGCCGGCAAGACGGCGGCCCAGTCGACGGTGACGCCGTGCACGTGCGCCTCGGCCAGCGAGCTCAGCAGCCGGATGGCGCCGCCGTCGTCGCGGCGCAGGGTCCCGGTGGCCAGGACCGGGATGTTCCGTTCCTCGAACGTCTCAGTGATCGCGGCCGTCAGCACCGGGTGAGGAGAGATTTCCAGGAACGCCCCGTGCCCGTCCTCCGCCAGGGTGGCCAGGGCGGCGGTGAACTGCACCGGGGCCCGCAGGCTGCCGTACCAGTACCCGGCGTCCAGGCCCGGGCCATCCACCGGCTGCCCGGTCATCGCCGACACCATCGGAACCTGCGCGGCCTGAGGGTTGATCCCGGCCAGCGCGGCCAGGATCTCCCCGCGAATGGCCTCAACCTGGCCGGTGTGGGACGCATAGTCCACGGCAATCATCCGGGTCCGCACCCCGGCTACCGCACACTCCGCAGCCAGTTCCTCCAGCGCCCCCGGTTCCCCGGCCACCACCGTGGCCGCCGGGCCGTTGACCGCCGCCACCGACACCCGCTCCCCGAAGGGGGCAATCCGTTCCTGTACCACGGCGGCCGGCTCGGCCACCGACAGCATCCCCCCCTGCCCAGCCAGCACCCCCAGCGCCCGGCTCCGCAGCGCCACCACCTTCGCCGCATCCTCCAGCGACAAAATCCCCGCCACACACGCCGCCGCGATCTCCCCCTGCGAATGCCCCACCACCGCATCCGGGACCACCCCAGCCGCCTCCCACACCGCAGCCAGCGACACCATCACCGCCCACA
>DASXJM010000148.1:0-2984 GCA_036497405.1 Streptosporangiaceae bacterium
TCACGGTGCTGTGGGGTGACACCGGCCGAGCCGCGATCAAGGCGCGGGAACTTGCCGTCCTCATGCGGTCGCACGTGCGCTATTACGACGTGAGTGCGCTGGGGTCCGTCGCGGCCAGGTGACCGGCCGGATGCCCAAGACCCGCCAATCCGCGACACGCTGACCGGTTCGCGCGTGGTTAGTTGACCCGGGTGCCGTCCGACCCTACTGTCCGTATCAATCATGCCGACGGGAAAAACTCTAAATCTTAACCTGAAGGTGAAACCTGATGGTGGCCGAATGCCCTGGCGGTGAAATCAGGGATGTATCGAAAAACGCCGCCCGCCAGCCGGGATGGCAGCGTTTAAAACCAGCGGAAAGGTACCCTCCTCGTGGCAGCACCGCAGAACTACCTGGCGGTCATCAAGGTCGTCGGAATCGGCGGCGGTGGCGTCAATGCCGTTAATCGGATGATCGAAGAGGGGCTCAAGGGCGTCGAGTTCATCGCGATCAACACCGACGCGCAAGCGCTGTTGATGAGCGATGCTGACGTCAAGTTGGACGTGGGCCGCGAACTCACCCGCGGCTTGGGGGCCGGAGCCAACCCCGACGTCGGCTGCAAGGCCGCCGAGGACCACCGCGAAGAGATCGAAGAGGTGCTCAAGGGCGCCGACATGGTTTTCGTCACGGCCGGGGAGGGCGGCGGTACCGGCACCGGCGGCGCCCCGGTGGTGGCCAACGTGGCCCGCTCGCTCGGCGCGCTGACCATAGGGGTGGTGACCCGCCCGTTCGGCTTCGAGGGCAAGCGCCGGGCCGTCCAGGCCGAGGCCGGGATCGAGCGGTTGCGCAGCGAGGTCGACACGCTGATCGTGATCCCGAACGACCGGCTGCTGTCCATCTCTGACCGGCATGTGAGCGTCCTCGACGCGTTCAAGGCGGCCGACCAGGTGCTCCTTTCCGGTGTTCAGGGCATTACCGATCTGATCACCACCCCCGGCCTGATCAACCTGGACTTCGCCGACGTGAAGTCGGTCATGTCCGGCGCGGGCTCGGCCCTGATGGGCATCGGCTCCTCGCGCGGTGACGACCGGGCCGTGGCCGCGGCCGAGATGGCGATCTCCAGCCCGCTGCTCGAGGCCAGCATCGACGGCGCCCACGGCGTGCTCCTCTCTATCCAGGGTGGCTCCGACCTCGGCCTGTTCGAGATCAACGAGGCGGCCCAGCTGGTGTCCAACTCGGCCGCGGTGGACGCCAACATCATCTTCGGTGCGGTCATCGACGACGCGCTCGGCGACGAGGTGCGGGTGACGGTGATCGCGGCCGGCTTCGACGAGAACCAGATGGGCCGCGCCCCCGGCGCCGGGAGAATGAGCGCGGCCCCGATCGGCGACCAGTCTGGTCGGGATGGTGCATCGGCCCGCCCTACTAGCGGGCCTTCGGGCCCAGCCAGCCCGGGGCCCAGCGCCTACGCGGCCGCCCCGGTGGCCGGTAGTTACGGGTCGGCCAGCAGCCAGCCCGGTGAGCCGACCCGGCCGTGGTTCGCTCAGGACGACACGCCCGCCCCGGGGACGGTGGTGGCGGGCAGCGTCATCTCCGCCTCGGGGGCCGATTCGGACTCGGGGATCACCGATGCCCCGCCGGTGGTGAGCGTGACCGAGGTGGCCAGCGAGGCCGAGGCCGCTCCGGCCGCGGACAGCGGCCCGGCCGCGAGCGGCGACGCCGACGCCCCCGGCACCGGCGAGCACGCCGCCGGCGAGTCGTCGTCCAGCCCGGCCGCCGAGGTGGACAGCAGCCCGCACTCGGGCGCAAACGGCTCCGGCTCTGGCCAGAACGGGTCCGGTGCCGACGCGGCCGGCCGGGACGGATCGGCCCAGCGGGTGTTCGACGTGGCCACCACCCGGCGCCGCGCGGTCATCTTCGAAGAAGAAGACGACCTGGACGTGCCCGACTTCCTCAAGTAACCAGACCGCCGGTGAGCGAGCAGTACCGGTCGGGCCATGACCAGCCGGACCCGGGCCGGTCCGAAAGGCGCCGGGCTGAACTGGCGGATGGGCTCAGCGAGGTGTGGGCCCGGATCGAGACCGCGTGCGCGGCGGCGGGCCGGTCGCGGGACGAGATCACGCTGATCGCGGTGACCAAGACCTGGCCCGCCTCTGATGTCCGGCTGCTGTACGAGCTCGGGCAACGGGACTTCGGCGAGAACCGGGACCAGGAGGCGGCACCCAAGGCCGCGGCCTGCGCTGACCTCGACCTGACCTGGCATTTCGTCGGCCAGCTGCAGACCAACAAGGTGGCCAGCGTCACCCGCTACGCCGACGTCATTCACTCGGTGGACCGGCTCCGGCTGGTGCACGCGCTGGGCCGCGCGGCCCAGCGCCGGCCGCGTCCGCTCACCGCCCTGATCCAGGTCAGCCTGGAAGGCCCGGACGGCGACCCGGACCGCGGCGGCGCCGCCCCCGGTGCGGTGACCGGGCTGGCCGAGGCCATCGTGGCCGAGAACGACCCGGGCGCTGGCGCCGCGCGCCGTGCCCCCGATGCAACCGGCCTGCGCCTGGGCGGGGTGATGGCGGTCGCGCCGCTGGGCGCGCCCGTCGCCCGCGCGTTCGCCGGGCTGGACGCCGCCGCGGCCGCGGTCCGGGCCGTCCAGCCTGCGGCGACGATGATCTCGGCCGGTATGAGTGGAGACCTGGAAGCGGCGGTTGAGGCTGGTGCGACACATCTGCGAATTGGTACGGCGTTGCTCGGCGATCGGAGAGCCCGTGTCATGTAATGTCCCTCGCGTGAGCCTTGAATGGGCTCGCGGCACGGCAGCGTGCGGGAGTGAATTCGCAGTCGGAGTTGCGGGGGGTTCCGGAAGGGTGACGCCTTCCGGGCTAGCGCCGGGGGGCTGCCAGACTGGCACGACGGAGGACTGACGGATGGCCAGCGCAATGCGCAAGATGGCGGTCTACCTCGGCCTTGTGGAGGACGAACACCGCTACCAGGACGGGTACGAGTCGTACGAA
>DASXJM010000149.1:0-2517 GCA_036497405.1 Streptosporangiaceae bacterium
GGCTGCACGCGGCCCTGCCGGTGGCCTGGCTGGCCACGGTGTGGGCCCCCGGGCTGGCCGTGGTCGGCGGGCACCTGGTCGTCGCGGTCGAGCAGGCCGCCCACCCCGAGGCCACCGTGCTGGCCGTGCCCGCTCCCGGCCATGACCCGGTCCGGCTCACCGTACGGGCCACCGACACCGACCCCGCACACTGGGAGATAGCCAGTGAGGGAGACGCGACTTGAGCGTGGATGAGGAACCGGTGGTCTCTATCCCGGGACCGGCCGGGGAGTTCGATCCGACGGTGGCCGCGCTGACGGTGGCGGTGGCGGCCCGGGTGCCGGTGCTGCTGTGGGGTGCGCCCGGCACCGGCAAGACGTCGGCCATCCGCGCCCTGGCCGCCGCGGCCGGGCTGCCGTGCGAGACCGTGATCGCCTCGATCCGGGAGCCGTCCGACTTCGCGGGCCTGCCGGTGGTGATGGGCCAGGGGGTCCGGTTCGCGCCCCCGGCCTGGGCCCAGCGGCTGGCCGCCGAAGGCCGCGGGCTGCTGTTCCTGGACGAGCTGAGCACCGCCCCGCCCGCGGTCCAGGCCGCCCTGCTGCGGGTGGTGCTGGAGCGGGTCGTGGGCGACCTCGAACTTCCGGCCGAGGTGGCCGTGGTGGCGGCGGCCAACCCGCCCGAGCAGGCCGCCGACGGGTGGGACCTGTCGGCGCCACTGGCCAACCGGCTCTGCCACCTGACCTGGGAGATCAACCCGCGGGTGGTGGCCGACGGGCTGGCCGGCGGCTGGGCCCCGCCACGGGTGCCCGAGCTGACCGGGGACTGGGACGCCGAGGAGATCCTGGCCCGCGGGCTGATCGCCGCCTTCCTGCGGGTCCGGCCCGCGCTGGCCTGCGCGCCCCCGGCCGACCCGGCTTCGGCCGGACGGGGCTGGCCCAGCCCCCGGACCTGGGAGATGACGGCCCGGCTGTGGGCGGCGGCGGGCGCGGCCGGGGCCGGCGGCGAGACCCGGTCCGCGCTGGTCCGGGGCTGCGTCGGCGACGGCGCGGGCGCCGAGCTGCTGACCTGGCTGGCCGAGATGGACCTGCCCGACCCCGAGGAGGTGCTGGCCGACCCGGACGGCTTCACCCTGCCGGAACGGGCCGACCGGGCCTACGCCACGCTGGCCGCGGTCACCTCGGCCGTGGCCGCCGACCTCACCCCGGAACGCTGGGCCGCCGGCTGGCGGGTGCTGGCCGCGGCGGCGGCCCGGACCCCGGACGTGGCCGCGGCCGCGGCCCGGGTGCTGGCCCGGCACCGCCCGCCCGAGGCCACGCTGCCGCCGGAGATCAAGCTGTTCGCCCCGGTCCTGCGCGACGCCGGCCTGCTCGGGTCATGACCGGCCCGGCCGGCGGCGCGGGGGGCAGCCCGGCGGGCCCCGTTCCCGGGCTGGCCGGGGCCCGGCTGTGGGCGGCGGCCCGGTTCCCCTACCTGGCCACCGGGATCTTCGCGACCCAGGTGACGGCGGCGCCGGGCTCGTCGTCGGTGGCGGTCGACGAGCACTGGCGGCTGCGGGCCGACCCGGACCTGGCCGCCCAGTGGACGGCGGCCCAGTTCGGCAGCGTGCTCGTGCACCACGTCTGCCACCTGCTCCGCGAGCACGCCGACCGGGCCCGGGCCCTGGGCATCCGGCCCGAGGACGCCTCGGCCTGGACCCGGGCCGCCGACGCCGAGATCAACGACGATCTGATCCCGGCCGGCCTCGACCTGCCCGGTAACCCGGTGCTGCCGCACCACCTGGGCGCCGACCCGGGTGGCCTGGCTGAGCAGTATTTCCATCCGGCCCCGGACCCGGGTGATGGTGACGGCGACTGTGGCAGCGGCGCCGACGGCCAGGGCCGGGCCGGCGACCAGCCACCAGACGGGGACGGCGGCCTGCCCGGCTGGCAGAGTGACCTGCTGCGGCGTCAGGTCGCCAGCGAGATCGTGCGGCACGGCCGGGAGGCCGGGACCGTGCCCGCCGGGCTGGCCCGGTGGGCCCAGCAGACGCTGTCCCCGGTGGTCAACTGGCGCGCGCTGCTGGCCGCCGAGCTGCGCCGGGCCGTGGCCGACCGGGCCGGCGCGGCCGACTACTCCTACCGCCGCCCGTCCCGCCGGGCCGCCGCCGTCGGCGACGTGGTCCTGCCCGCGCTGCGGCGCCCGATCCCGGACGTGGCCGTGGTCTGCGACACCTCCGCCAGCATGACCGACGACCTGCTGGCCATGGTGCTGGCCGAGGTCGAGGGGCTGCTGCGCGCGCTGGGGGTGAGCCGCCAGCTGCGCGTACTGGCCTGCGACACCGCGGTGGCCCCGGCCCAGCGGGTGTCGTCGGCCCGCCAGGTGGAGCTGGTCGGCGGCGGCGGCACCGACATGGGCGCGGGCATCAACGCGGCCGCGGCCCTGCGCCCCCGCCCGTCGATCACGGTCGTGCTCACCGACGGCTTCACCCCCTGGCCCGCGCAGCCACCCAAGGGCATGCGGGTCCTGATCGCCCTGCTCGGCGACCACTCCCCCGCCGCC
>DASXJM010000150.1:0-3549 GCA_036497405.1 Streptosporangiaceae bacterium
CCCGCCAGCCGCCCCGTTCGCTGATCCCAGTTCTGGTCGTCCCAGTCCTGCTCGTCCCATGGCGCGGCTGCGGTCAGCCCGTTCAAGTAAGTCCTCCCCGTGCTCAGCCCGGCCCTACGTCCAGAAGACGCGCTGCTCGCGGCGGAGGTGGCCAGATTCATAAGGTCTTTACACAAAATGTCGCGAAGATCACTTCGCCTAGGCTGAGCGAGTGACCGAGCGCAGGGACGCAGCGGACCTGACCCGGGGTCCGCGGGGACGGCGACTGTGCCACGAGCTCCGGCAGGCCAGCGGCCTCCCCTACGCCGCCGGCTCAGATGCTGGCGGCCCGGATGCTGCCGACATGGACTCCGGCGCCCCGGGCTCCGGCCCGGACGGTGCCCACCCTGGCGTGGGCCCTCTGGACGCCGGCGGTTTGCTGACCGCGCTGGCCGACACGGTGGCCTGGGCCCGGTACTGGCAGGAACCAGATCAGGAAGATCGGGACCTGGCTGCGCCCGCGGCCTGGGACGCGCTGCGGCCGGTGGCCGAGGCCGTGACCGCCGCCCCGGCCGCGGGCTGGTGGTGGACTCCGGTGGCCCTCGACGGCCAGCGCTACGTGGAGTGGGTCGATCCTGAGCATGACCACTCGCCCGCGCTGAGCGGCGCTCCGGCCAAGCTGGCCGCCTGGCGGCGCGACACCCGCGCCGACGAGGAGCGGGCCGCCGAACGGCCCGCCGACCCGCACGCCCCGTGGAGTGGTCACTGGTGGTCGACCCCGGCCCTGTCCGGTCTGCCCGCCACCAGCCGGGCCGCGGCTGGCCTGGGCGCGGTGGCCCTGGCCCTGACCGAGGATTCGATGGGCTGGACCGAGGCCCGGGTATGGCCGGTCCGGGCCCGCCCGGGCGTCCGGGTCTACGAGATCACTGGGCCCGCGGCCTGGACCGAGCTGGTCCGGCGCTACCCGCTGGAGGTCAGCCGGTCCCGGCGTCACGACTGGTTCCGGGCCACCGGCCGGGCCGGGCGCTGGCTGATCCCCGACTACGCCGCGGTCGCGGCCGACTGGGACGCCGTGCACCTGACCGTGGCCGGCTACCTGAGCACGGCCGGGGTCGCCTGCCGGGTGGATCGGGAGACCGCCACCGTGCTGGCGGGCTGGGACCCCGACGACACCTGGTGGCTGACCGACACCCTGACCCTCGCGGGCCCGGCCACCTACTGGGTCAACCCCGACGGCGGCGGCCCCGGCTGGCGGGCCGACAGCACGCAGTCGCCGCAGTAACCGCCCCGCCCCCCGGGCGCGGCCCGGTAGATCAGGCAGCAACTACGGCGCCGGAACCCCGGGCTCGCGGGCCGGCCGGAGTGGCGGCCGGCCAGGTTGGGGGTGGCCAGCAGGGCTTCGGCCAGCATGGTGGCCCGGTCGCGCAGGCCGGGCTGGGACCGGGCGACCATCGCGGCCGCGCCGTTGATGGCCGAGGCAACGTTGCCCCACAGGATCTGGCCGGACACCGCGAGGCCCGCGAACCCGGCCACCAGGTCCTGGACCGGGCCGTCCAGCCACCGACCTTCAATAGTGCGGGAAAGAGCCTTGGCGTCGGGAAGCTCAGCATCGTCCAGGGCCGCCGTCGGCAGGGACAGCGGGAACATGCTGCCGTCGCCGGGCACCCAGCGGGCCTGGCCCGCGTCGAGGCCGAGCCCCCGGCGGGCCAGGACCGCGAGGCCGAACGCGGGCGCGATCAGCCGGGCCGCCAGACCCAGCTGGGCCACGGACGCCGCCACCCGCAGCTCGACCTGGTCCGGGGCCAACCCACCGGCCCGGGCCAGCGCGGCCCGCACCTGGACCGCCCGCGCCCGCGGCGCGTCCGGCGGCCCGATCAGCTCGGCCAGCGGCCGCCACGGCGCGACCAGTGGCTCGCCCGGATCATGGGTCTCGATCGCGAAGTAGGGACCGAGGGCGGCCAGACCGGCCACCAGTTCGTCCCCGCGGCCACCCATACCCGCATGCTAGGCCACCGGCTCAGGTCCCGGGCTGGCGGACGATCTCGGTGACCGTTTCGTTCAGGGCCTGCCAGGCCTGGCGACTGCCCGCGGTGTCCCGGTGCTCGGCGCGGAGCTCGCCGGAGTAGGCGGCCAGGTCGTCCAGGGCCCAGCGGAGCCGGTAGCAGCGGAGGGCGTCGGGGTCGATGGGGTGGCCGGTGGCCCGGGTGTAGCGGCGGGCGGCGTGGCTGTCGGTGGCGTCCAGGACGTGCCAGAGGTCGCGTTCGGGGTGAGCCAGGCCGACGGTGTCCCAGTCGATCAGCCGCAGACCATCGCGGGCCTGCATGACGTTGCCCGGGTGGGGCTCGCCGTGGGTGATGACCTGGCCCGGCGCCGCGGCCAGCCGCGCGGCCAGTTGGTCGAAGGTGGCCAGCCGGTCACGCACGGGTCCGGCCGCGCCGGCCAGCAGGGCCCGGGCCGGCTCGGAGAACGGGCCGCCGGACCAGGAGCGTCCCAGGTCGGCGAGGGCCCGCTCCAGCGAGGCCCGTTCGGGCAGGTCGGGCTGGGCCACCGGCACCTGGGGCGGGGGTGTCACCTGGTGCAAAGCGGCCAGCAGGTCGATCAGTTGGTCCCGCGCCTCCGGAGGCAGTCGTTGGCCGAACTCCCAGTTCCGACCTTCGATATAGCGGTAAAGGGCGACGGCGTAGCGGGGACTCAGTCGTAGAGCGGTCGTCGAGTCCCGGGTCGGCTCGGGCGCGACCACGAAGGCAAGCCCGGCCTGGTCCCGCAGCCAGCGCGCGGTGTCCAGGGCGGCCCCGAGTCCGGCGTACACGCCTTCCCGGGTGTCCCCCAGCCAGGGCTTGCCGTCCAGGTCGTCGATGGTCAGGAACCAGCGGTCGCCGTGGGCGCGGGCCGCGCCCCGGACCGTCCAGTGGTAGCTGCCCGCCCCCACCGGCGCGTAGCGCAACTGGTCCGGGCGCAGGTCCCAGCCCTGTTCGAGGGCGAGCCGCAGCTCGCGCTCGGTGACCCCCTCCGGCCGGTCCTTCACAACCGCTCACCGTAGACAGCGGGCCAGCGGCTCGGCCACGTGTTTTCCCGCTGCCCTACTCGTGAGTAAGAAACATCTTGACGGAGTTCGGCGGAAAGGTTTCCATAAAGTTCGATCCGCTTATCGAAGGCCTGGCCTGGGAGGTCCGTATGCCGCTGGTGGCGCGACACCGAATCCGGGCCTTCCGGGCCGGGCTGGCCACGATTGCCGCCGGGCTGCTCGGCGCGGGTCTGCTCTCGGCCATGCCGGCCGGGGCCACGACCTCGGCCGGGGCGGTGACCTCGGCCGGCCCGGCCCGGGTGCCGCTGATCTGGCTGCCCGCGCCCCGATCGGCTAGCGGGACGGCGGTGTCGACGGCGGTCACGGCGGTGACCCCATGGGGCGCGATGTCCGGGACGACCTCGATCCTGCGGACGCTGCCGGACGGCAGCGACCAGGGCGACAGCACCGCTCAGCGCTGGCTGCCGACCGGGCTCGGCCGCTGGGTGCGCCAGCCGCTGCCGCAACCGGCGGGGACCAGCTTCGGCCAGGGGGTGGGCCTGACC
>DASXJM010000151.1:0-3063 GCA_036497405.1 Streptosporangiaceae bacterium
AGTAGCCGGAGCCGCGGCGCAGGTACTTCATGAACAGGCCCGAGCCGTCCTCGCCCCAGTCGTGGTCGAACCCGGCCTTCTCCAGCCGTTCGTAGAAGTCGCGGTCCCGCTCGTGCATGGCCTCGTAGAGCGGGATCTGGAACACGTGCATGACCCGGTACGGGATCGAGGCGAAGATCAGGTCGGCCTTTTCGGTGGTGACCCCGCTGGCCACCGCCTCCTCCGAATACAGGGCGGCCAGCCCGATCTCCATCAGCGCGTCCGAGCGGGCGATGTGGGTCGAGGACCGCTGGACCATGGTCACGTCCGCGCCGACTTCCCACAGCGCGCCGCAGATGTCGAAGGCCGAGTTGTTGGACCCGATCACCACGCAGGTCTTGCCCTTGTAGGCGTCCGGCCCGGGGTGCGCGGAGGAGTGGTGCTGCGCACCGCGGAAGGAGTCCTGCCCCTCGAAATTCGGGATATTAGGTTGACCAGACATGCCGGTGGCCAGGATCAGCTGGCGGGGCCGGAGCACCACGGCCTGCCCGTCGCGCTCGACGTTGACCGTCCACTCGCCGGTCTGCTCGTGGTACGAAGCGCTCTTGGCCTCGGTGTTCGGCCAGTAGTTGAGCTCCATGACCCGGGTGTACGACTCGAGCCAGTCGGCGATCTTGTCCTTGGGTGAGAACACCGGCCAGTTGTCGGGGAACTTCAGGTACGGCATGTGGTCGTACCAGACCGGGTCGTGCAGGCACAGGCTCTTGTAGCGGCTGCGCCACTGGTCGCCGGGGCGGCCGCGCTTGTCGATGACGATGGTGGGCACGTTCAGCTGGCGCAGCCGGGCCGCCAGCCCGATCCCGGCCTGCCCGCCCCCCACGATCAGCGCGTACGGCTGCTCGGTGAAGCCCAGCTCGGTGGTCTCGCGGTCGCGGTCTTCCTGCCAGCTGGTCTGGCCGCGGGTGGCCCCGTGCTTGGCCCCCTTGGGCCGCTGCGATCCGTGTGGCTCCTCGTACCCCTTGAGTTCGTAGAGCGTGGTCAGCAGGGTCCAGGCCTGCGCGTCCCGGCCGTCTTCCCCGAGCCGCAGCCGCAGGTGACCGCGACCCCGGCCGACCGCGGTCTCGAACTCGATCCAGGCCTCGGCCACGCCGTCGGCCTCGGCCGGCTCCTCGCCGTCGGTGACCTTCCAGCCGGTGGGCTGGACCCGGGCCAGGGTGGCTTCGAGCATGGCCGCCACCTCGGCCCGGCCCTCGAACGTCCGGATGTTCCAGGTGAACGCGACCAGATCCCGCCAGAAGCAGTCCTCGGTGAACAGGTCCTCAGCCGCCGCGCCGGCGTCACCCGCGGACAGCGCCTGATCGAACCGGGTCAGCCAGGTCTGCACGGCCGTGGCCGCGGTCGTGGCCTCGGGCGTGGCCTCGGTGGGGGGCGTGCTGGTCGTCATCGGCCGGCTCCCGTCGTCGCTGAGGGGTTCTGCGTCCCTAACCAGCCTCGCTCGGTCGCGGCGGGACGTCCAGCCCCGGCACCCAGCGTTGACGGCCTGTTGATTCGGCGTATAAACCCGGTCAATAGGTTCGGTCGGCGCTGAGTTCGGGGGTGAACGATGCTGATCAGCAATCTGGCCCAGTGGGAGCCGGAGGACCACGAGCAGGTCGAGGAGCAGACCGTGGGTGGCCTGCTGCGCTGGGCCGCGGCCGAAGCGCCGGACCAGACGGCGCTGATCGAGGGGGTGGCCGATCCGGCCGCCCGCCGCCGCTGGACCTACCGCCAGCTGCTGGCCGAGTCCGAGCAGGTGGCGCGGGCCCTGGCCGCCCGGTTCCGGCCCGGTGAGCGGGTCGCGGTGTGGGCCAATAACATCCCCGAGTGGCTGCTGCTGGAGTTCGGCACCGCCCTGGCCGGCCTGACCCTGGTCACGGTCAACCCGGCCCTGCGCTCGGCCGAGGTGCGGCACGTGCTGGCCGACAGCCAGGCCGCCGGGCTGTTCCTGCTGCGCGAGTACCGCGGCGTCTCGATGGCGGACACGCTCGGCCGCGTGCGCGCGGACCTGCCCGACCTGCGCGAGGTGGTGTTCTTCGACGAATGGGACCGCTTCCGGGCCGACGGGACCGCGGACACGGCCCTGGCCGGGGCCCAGCCGGGCGACTCGGCCCAGGTCCAGTACACCTCGGGCACGACCGGGCCGCCCAAGGGCGCGGTCCTGTCCCACCGGGGCATCGTCAACAACGCCCGGCTGTCCTACGGCCCGGCCCTGGGCATGGTCCCCGGCGACGTGCTGGTCAACCCGATGCCGCTGTTCCACACGGCCGGCTGCGTGCTGGCCACGTTGTCGGCCGTGGCCACGCTGGGGGCCCAGGTCCTGGTGCCGGCCTTCGAGCCCGGGCTGGTCCTGGCGCTGACCGAGACCGAGGGCAGCTTCGTGTTCGGCGGGGTGCCGACGATGCTGGTGGCGCTGCTCCGCCACCCGGCCTTCGACCCGGCCCGGCTGACCTCGGTCCGGGTCGCGCTGGCGGGCGGGGCCGGGGTGCCGCCCGAGCTGATCCGGCAGGTGGAGTCCGCGCTGGGGGTCCCGTTCACGGTGATCTACGCTCAGACCGAGGCGTCCCCCGGCATCACCATGACCCGGACCGGCGACACCCCCGAGGACCGCGCCCACACCGTCGGCCGCCCGCTGCCGCGCACCGAGGTCAAGATCACCGACCCGGCCAGCGGCCGGACCGTGGCCCCGGGCCAGACCGGCGAGCTGTGCACCCGCGGCTACCACGTCATGCTCGGCTACCTGGGCGACGTCACCCAGGCGGTCGACGCCGAGGGCTGGCTGCACACCGGGGACCTGGCCGTCATGGACGACCGCGGCTACTCCCGCATCGTCGGCCGCCTCAAGGAGATGATCATCCGCGGCGGGGAGAACATCTACCCGTGGGAGATCGAGCAGGTCCTGGCCACCCACCCGGACGTGATCGAAGCGGCCGTGGTCGGCGTCCCCGATCCCTACTGGGGCGAGCAGGTCGCCGCCGTCATCCGGCTGGAGGGCGAGGTGACCGACGCTGAGCTGGCCGCGTTCTGCCGGGACCGGCTGGCCCGGCA
>DASXJM010000152.1:0-2130 GCA_036497405.1 Streptosporangiaceae bacterium
CTGTCCCTGGAGGCGCTGGTGTCCGCTGACGGCAGCTCGGCCACGCCGAGCGCGGTCCGCCACCAGGGCCGTCCGCCCCGGCTGGGCGAGCCCGAGGAGCACACCCCCCGGGTCCCGCTGCGGGAAACCCTGCGGCGTCGCCGCCACGCGGCCGCGGTCCGCACCCGCCACGGCCTGGCCCGGTTCTGGCCGGTGACCAAGGCGGTCGCCTCCCAGGCCTGGGGAGACAGGATCTTCGGGCTGGCTGCCGAGGCCGGGTTCTGGGCCCTGCTGTCGCTGACCCCGCTGCTGCTGGTGCTGGTCGGTGCGGTCGGCTACCTGACCCCGCTGTTCGGCTCGCACATCGTGGTCGAGGTGGAGCAGAAGGTCCTGCACGCGGCCGGGCACTTCCTGGCCCCGCAGGCCGTGGACAACGTGCTCAAACCGGTGCTGACCGACGTGGTCCAGCACGGCCGGGGCGGGATCATCTCGATCAGCTTCGTGGTCGCGCTGTGGACCGGTTCCACCGCCTTGAACACCTACGTCAACACCATCTGCATCAGCTACGGCATGCGGCACATCCGGTCCGCGGTCCGGGCCCGGCTGGTGGCGTTCGTGCTCTACCTGGGTGCGCTGCTGGCCGGGGCGGTCGCGCTGCCGCTGCTGATCACCGCGCCGGAATGGGTCGTCCACCTGGTCCCGGGCCCGATCTGGGACGTGGTCAAGCCAATCGTGGACGTGGCCTACTGGCCGGTCATCGTGGTCGTGTGCACCGGCCTGCTGGCCACCCTGTACCACGTGGCGACCCCGATCCGCGGCAAGTGGCGGCGCGACCTGCCCGGCGCCGTCGCCGGGATGCTCATCTGGCTGGCCAGCGTGTTCGGCCTGCGCGGCTACCTGGCCTACGCGATCGGCCACAGCCCCACCTACGGCGCGCTGTCGGCCCCGGTCGCGGCCCTGCTGTTCCTGTACTTCACCGCGCTCGCGGTGCTGCTCGGAGCCGAGATCAACGCGCAGATCGCGGACTGCCGCCACGACCAGCCGGACGAAGAAGAGCTCGACTGCCCCCAACCGGGCTGACCCTGGCCGGTTACGCTGGCCTTATGGCTGATCCGGCCGACCCGGCCGTCCCGGTTTCCGCACCGCGGACCCGCAAGGTGACCCACCGCCAGGCCGCGCTGATCCTGGCCGAGCGGGACCCCGTGCTGGCCCGCCTGGTCCAGGAGGCCGGCCTGCCCCGGTTTCCCGCGCCCAGCGAGAGCAACTTCGGCACCCTGGTCCGGTCGGTCGTCTACCAGCAGCTGGCCGGGGCCGCGGCCCGGGCCATCCACGGGCGGCTGATCGCGGCGCTGGGGGAGGAGGTCACCCCCGAGCGCCTGCTGGCCACCGCGCCGGAGACCCTGCGGGCGGTGGGCCTGTCCGCCCGCAAGGTCGAGTCCCTGCGCGACCTGTCCGACAAGGTGCTGGACGGCAGCGTGGTGCTGGATGCCCGGCGCCTGGCCCGGGTCAGCGACGATCAGATCGTGGCCCAGCTGTCCACCGTGCGCGGCATCGGGAAATGGTCGGCTGAGATCTTCCTGATGTTCCAGTTGCGGCGGATGGACGTGTGGCCCACCGGCGACCTGGCCATCCGCAAGGGGTACGGCCTGGCCTGGGGCATCCCCGCCCCGACGCCCAAGGTGCTGGACGCGCTGGGCGAGCCGTACCGCCCCTACCGGACCGTGCTGGCCTGGTACTGCTGGCGGGCGGCTCAGCTCTACGGCGCCTCGGCCGCGTCCGCCGTCACCGCCTGAGAGCACCGCCTGAACCGGGCCGCCGCGTCGCCGTGAAAATTTAGCTGCATACCAGGTCCGGGCCTGGGTAGCGAGTTGTCATGGCTAAGACGACGCAATCATCTACGTACGGAATCCCCGGCCTGGGGAGCAAGGACGCGTCCGAGGTGGCCACCATCTTGCAGGACCGCCTGAACGCGCTCAATGACCTGGCCCTGACCCTCAAGCACATCCACTGGAACGTGGTCGGGCCGCACTTCATCGCCGTGCACACCATGCTCGACCCGCAGGTGGACGCGGTGCGGCTGATGGTGGACGACACCGCCGAACGCATCGCCACCCTGGGCGGGTCCCCGCAGGGCACGCCGGGCGCCATTGT
>DASXJM010000153.1:0-13990 GCA_036497405.1 Streptosporangiaceae bacterium
CCACGATGTTGGCCACGATGAGCGTGCCGTCTTCGGGGTCCCAGGCCATGACGGTGTCGGCTTGAGCGAGGGTGGCCAGGGCGGTCACCGATGCCGGGCTGGCCGGTACCACGTGCCGCTGGTCGTCCTCGGTGATGATCAAGAGGTTGAACCGCTCGGGGTCACCGGGGGCCCAGTTGGCGTTGAGGAACTTCACCCGCCGGGTCTGCTCGCTGGCTCCTGGCATCTGAGGTCACCGGCCTTCCGTGTGCTGTGGCTTGGTCGCCTGGACGATGGCCGAGTGCAGCCCGCCGGCCACCTGGTGGGTGGGCATGATGGTGATGGCGGTGAACCCGGCCGCTTCGGCGTAGCGGGGGCGGACCCGCTCACGGACGCCGTCCACTTCATGGGACCGGGTCATCGGGACCTCCCGTACATCGTCTGGCCGGTGAGTTGCCGGGGTTCAGGCGGGCGGGCAGCCGATCAGCGTGCCCAGGCCGGCCAGTGATCCGGTGCGGGGCCGGTAGTAGACCCAGACCCCACGCTTTTCCCGTTCCACCAGGCCGGCGTCGTGCAGGACCTTCAGGTGATGGCTGATCGTCGGCTGGGTCAGGTCGAACGCCTCGGTCAGGTCGCACACGCACACCTCGCCGCCCGTATGCGAGGCCACCAGGGACATCAGCCGCAGCCGGACCGGGTCTGCCAGCGCTTTGAGCAGCGGCGCGATCTGCTCGGCCTGCGGCGCGGACAACGGCTGGGCCGACAGCGGCGGACAGCAGGCGACCACCCGCACCGGGTCCAGCACGGGCAGGGAGTTAGACATACGTCTATATTGACAGGCACCTATATGCATGGCAAGGTCAGCAGCGAGCAAGACATAGACAACCATCGAAGTCTTCGCCGGAGGTTCCCATGTCCCGGGTCCAGCTCGCCCTGAACGTCAACGACATCGACGAGGCCGTCGCCTTCTACACCAAGCTGTTCGGCACCGAGCCGGCCAAGCGCCGCGACGGCTACGCCAACTTCGCCGTCGAGCAGCCGCCGCTCAAGCTGGTCCTGCTGCAAAACCCCGGCCAGGGCGGCACCCTCAACCACCTCGGGATCGAGGTGCCCGACATCGGCACGGTCGACGCCGAGCAGACCCGGCTGGCCGCGGCGGGCCTGGCCTCAGCCGACGAGCGCGGCACCACCTGCTGCTACGCCAAGCAGGACAAGTTCTGGGTCGAAGGCGCCCCCCACGGGGAATCCTGGGAGATCTACACCGTGCTCGAAGACAGCCCCACGTTCTACGGTGAGCAGGACGGCCCGGCCTGCTGCGGCGGGACCGCCGCCGCCGCCGAGCCCGCCGCGGTGACCAACTCATCCGGCCCCGCATGCTGCTGACCGGCCCCCAGCCCGGCGGCCGCACCGCCGCCTCCCGTTGAGGACACCGCATCATGACCGACATCCCCGTGGTCCTGTTCGTCTGCACCCACAACGCCGGGCGGTCCCAGATGGCGGCCGCCCTGCTCGGCCACCAGGCCGCCGGCCGGGTCCGGGTCACCTCGGCCGGCACCCAGCCCGCCCGCGAGCTCAACCCGGCCGTCGTCGCCGCCATGGCCGAGATCGGCCTCGACATCTCCCGCCAGCACCCTCAGGCGCTGACCACCGGCAAAGCCCAGGCCGCCGACATGGTCATCACCATGGGCTGCGGCGACACCTGCCCCGTCTACCCCGGCCGGCGCTACCTCGACTGGGACCTCCCCGACCCCGCCGGCCTGCCGCTGGAACAAGTTCGCCCCATCCGCGACGACATCGCCCGCCGCGTCCAGCAACTCCTCACCGAGCTCACCTGAGCCGGGCCGCGCCCGGGTGCGGGACACGCGGGGCGGGACCGGAGCGGGAACCGGAGTACGGCGGGGGCTGGCCGGTCACGGGAAATAAGCGGCGCACCGCCACCGAGGCTACGGCGCGGGCGGGGCGGGGTCGCCGGCGCGGAGGGGGTGGTCGTGGTACTTGCCCTCGTGGGCCAGGATGGGGCGCTGGTCGCCCTTCAGCTCCGGGTACTTGTCCTCCAGCTTCTGGCGGCCCTCCCACTGGCGGCGGAGTTTCCCGACGTACTCCGGGTTGCCTTCATAGGTGCCGCGCCAGGTCTGCGGCATCTGCTCCTGACCCGGTCCCGCGCTGGCCTGGCCGCCGAGCGAGACGCGGGACGGCACCTTGGGCGCGGCCGCCCCGCAGGCCGGGCAGTCCTGCTCGTCGCGGTCGCTGTCTGAGCTGGTCATGGGGGCCATGCGCTCGAAGTAGTGGCCGCCGGGGCAGCGGTAGTCGTAAAGCGGCATCGGGCTACCAGTTCTCGATGGACCGGGTGAAGATGCGGGCGATGTCGTCCTCGTCGACCGGGCGCGGGCAGGTGGCCAGCAGCCGCTGCTGCTTCATCGTGCCCGGCACCAGGTCCGGGACGTCGGACTCGGTGTAGCCGACGGCGCCGATGCCGCTGGGGATGCCGATGTCCCGCATCAGGTCGATCAGCGCCGACGGCAGCTGCTCGCTGGCGTTGTTCAGCTTGTCCTGCCCCGGGGCCAGCATGGCCGCGGCCTGCAGGTGCCGGTCGGGAGCGCTCTCGAAGCTGAACCGGAACGCTTCCGGGGCGGTCAGCGACACCGACATGCCGTGCGGCACCATCGGCTCCTGCTGCGGATAGCCCGCGGGCCGGAAGTCCCGGACCATGCCCGCGATCGGGTAGGCGTTGGCGTGCGGGATGTGCACCCCGGAGTTGCCGAAGCCCATGCCCGCGAACGTGGCCGCCATCATCATGTTGCTGCGGGCGGCCAGGTCATCCCCTTGGTGCACGGCGGTCCGGAACGACTGCGCGATCAGCGCCAGCGAGCGCTCGCTCCACAGGTCGGAGATGGGGTTCGATCCGCAGTAGGTCACCCGCTGCTCGGGTTTTTTCCTATCGAAGGTCGTGTACCAGCGCGCCGTGTACGACTCGACCGCGTGGCAGACGATGTCCATGCCGGCCGACGCGGTGACCTCCGGCGGCAGCGAAAGCGACACCAGCGGGTCGATCACGGCCAGGGTTGGCCGCAGCCGCCAGTGGCTGATCCCGGTCTTGACCTTCATGGACAAGATGTCGAGCACGCACATGGCGGTGCTCTCCGAGCCGGTCCCGGCCGTGGTCGGCACCGCGATCAGCGGTTTCAGCTGCTGCTGGGGGGCGCGGCCCGCCCCGATCGGGGCGTTGATGTAGTCCATCAGCTCGCCGCCGTCGGTGGTGAGCAGGTTGACCGCCTTGGCCGTGTCGATGGACGACCCGCCGCCCACGGCCACGAACCCGTCCCAGGGGCCCTGCTGCTTGGCGTACCCGGCCGCCTTGTCCATGCTGTCGTCGGTCGGCTCCACGTGCACGCCGTCGAAGATCTCCGAGGCGATCCCGGACCGGGTCAGTGAGTCCGCGATCCGGGCCGGGATACCCAGCGCGCTGATGCCGGGGTCGGTGAGGATCAGCACCCGCTTGGCCCCGTGCTGGGCCATCTCGAAGCCGATCTCGTCGACCGCGCCCGCACCGAACTTCAGCGGCGGCGCGCCCCAGGTGAAGATGGTCTCCTCGGTCAAAGCGTCGGCGTGGGCCTGGACCTGCTCCTCGGTCATCAGCGATAGCTCCCGTCCGGCGCGGTCCGCAGCTGGCCCAGCTGGTCGGGGTCGTGCCCGAAGACCAGGGTCGCGTTGGTCTCGGTGGCGATCCCGCGCAGCTTCTCGACCGAGCTGTAGAACTGCTCCAGGTTGTTGACGATGGCCGCGGGCACGGCGGGCGGCCCGTAGCTGGCCCCCATGTAGACCGCGTCGGCGGTGAAGATCATCGTGCCGGACTCGGGCAGGTCCACCCGCATCGACATGCTCCCGGGGGTGTGGCCCGGGGTCTGGATGAAGCTCACGCCGGGCAGGAATTCGGCGTCGCCGGACACCGTCTCGAAGTCCAGGCCCTCATAGTCGGCCTTGAGGTGGGCCCCGGTGAACGGCCCGTCGAACCCGAGCGCGAACTCCTTCTCCTGGTCACTGCAGACCAGCCGGGCCCCGGAGTCCTTGAACAGCTTGGCGTTGCCCGCGTGGTCGAAGTGCAGGTGCGAGAACACGACGTAGTCCAGGTCGGCCGGGGCCAGGCCCAGCTGCTTCAGGCGCGAGTCGAGGTACTCCTCCTCGGACACCTTGTCGTAGGGGAAGAAGTCCTGCAGCCCGGTCGGCTCCCAGCGCTGCTCCCAGTCCCGCGGGCAACTGGTGTCCCACAGCAGCCGTCCGTCCGGGGTGTCGATCAGCACGCAGTGGGTGGGCACGTCGGCCCACTCGGCGGCGGCAGTTTTGTTTTGTCGGGTGCGCATGGCCCGGCCCGGCGCCAGCAGCAGCCAGGTGATGTCGGCGGTCATCGCGCCGCACGGGATGATGCTGACGGTCGTGCCGTTGGCCATGCTGACTCCCCATTGAATCCGCGGAAACGCCGTAACCTCAGCGTCCGTCCGCCTGGTAACACTGTCAACGCCTGTGGCCCACTCGCCGACACGAGTGCACTATCAGTGCATTATGATGCACTCATGGACGAGGGCACGGCGGCGCTGGCGACCGCGATCGGGACCCGGGTCCGGCAGGAGCGGCAGGCCCGGGGCTGGACGCTGGACCAGCTGGCCGAGGCGGCCGGGGTGAGCCGCCGGATGGTGGTCAACGTCGAGCAGGGCGCGGCCAACCCCAGCGTCGGGACCCTGCTCCGGATCAGCGACGCCCTCGGGGTCGGCCTGCCCACCCTGGTCGAGACCCCGGCGCCCAAGCCGCTCAAGGTCATCCGCGGCGGCCAGGGCGCCGTCCTGTGGAGCGGCCCGGCCGGCGGCCAGGCGGTGCTGGTGGCCGGGACCGAGCCGCCCGACCTGACCGAGCTGTGGGACTGGACCCTGGGCCCGGGCGACGCTCACACCAGCGACGCCCACACCCCCGGGACCAAGGAGCTCCTGCAGGTCCGGCGGGGCACGGTCCGACTCGACGCCGCCGGGGAGCCGGTCACTTTGAGCGCCGGCGACGCGGCCACCTTCCCCGGCGACGTGGCCCACGGCTACGCCAACCCCGGCCCGGAGCCGGCCCGCTTCACCCTGGCCGTGTTCGTGCCCGGGGTCGCCGCCGGCCAGCCCGCGCACCGGGAGCAGCCATGAGGCGGCCCGCCCCGCGCCCGGTGGCGGTGCCGCCGTGGGGGCTGGCCGTGGTGGCGATGGGTTCGGTCCAGCTTGGTTCGGCGCTGTCGGTGCATCTCATCGCGACCGTGGGCCCGGCCGGGACCGCCTGGCTCCGGCTCAGCATGGGCGCGCTCATCTTCGTGGCCCTGGCCCGGCCCCCGCTGCGTTCCATCCGCCGCCGGGACCTGGCTCCGCTCATCGGCCTGGGCGTCACCACCGGGCTGCAGACGATCGCGTTCCTGTCCGCGATCGACCGCGTCCCGCTCGGCACCGCGGTCGCGATCGAGTTCCTCGGCCCGCTGACCGTCGCCGCCGTCCGCAGCCACAGCCGCCGGGCCCTGGCCTGGCCCGCCCTGGCCCTGCTCGGGGTGGTCCTGCTGACCCAGCCCTGGCACGGCCACCCCAACCCGGCCGGCCTGGGCTTCGCCGCGCTCTCGGCGGTCGGCTGGGCCGTCTACATCCTGCTCACTCAGCAGGTCGGTGACCGTTTCACCGGCATCCAGGGGCTCTCGCTGACCATGCCGATCTCGGCCGTCACCGCCGCCACCCTCGGCGTCCCGCAGGCCAGCGGCCACCTCAGCTGGGGCATCCTGCCCGCCGCGGCCGGGCTGGCCGTGCTGCTGCCGGTGCTGCCCTACGCCTGCGAGATGCTGGCCCTGCGGCGCATGAACCCGGCCGCCTTCGGCACGCTGATGGCCCTGGAACCGGCGTTCGGCGTTCTGCTCGGGCTTCTGGTCCTGCACCAGCGCCTCTCGGCTGGTCAGCTGGCCGGCATCCTCCTCGTCGTCCTGGCCGGCGCCGCCGCCCAGCGCGGCGGCCGCCGTGAGCCCCCGCCGGCTGAACCGTCCAGCCCCCGGGCCGACTTCGACTTCGTCGGCTGAGCGGAGTCAGTCCGGGCCGGCCTGGTCTCTCAGCTCGCGGCGGAGGATCTTGCCGGTCAGGGTCTTGGGCAGCTCGGGCAGGATCTCCAGCTGGCGAGGGTACTTGTAGGCGGCCAGGCGCTCCTTGCAGTGGGCGATCAGCTCGTCGGGGAGCTTGTCCGGCGGGGCGCCGGCGTCGGGCTTGAGGCTGACGTAGGCCTTGACCGTCTCGCCGCGGTAGGCGTCGGGGACGCCGACCACGGCCGCCTCGCGGACCGCGTCGTGCTCGTAGAGGACGTCTTCGACCTCGCGTGGCCAGACCTTGTAACCGGCCACGTTGATCTGGTCCTTCTTGCGATCCACGATGTAGAACCAGCCGTCGGCGTCCATGTAGCCGACGTCGCCGGTGTGCAGGGCGCCGCCGGGCAGGGCCCGGGCGGTCTCCTCCGGCTTGTTCCAGTAGCCGGCCACGATCTGGGGGCCCTCGGTGACCAGTTCGCCGATCTCTCCCGGCGGCAGGTCCTGGCCGTCTTCGCCGATGACGCGGACGACCGTGTTGTAGACCGGGACCCCCACCGACAGCGCGCCCGAGGCCGGGTCGACTGGGGCCCGGGCCTGCAGCGGCGTCGCGTGCGACGGTGAGGTGGTCTCGGTCAGCCCGTAGATGTTGTGGATGTACTGGCCGAACAGCTCCTCGAAGGCGGCCACCGTACTGGGCGGGATCGGCGCCCCGCCGGAGTAGATCTTGGTCAGCGTGGTCAGCGCCGACCGGTCCGCGCCCGGCGCGTTCATCAGCGCGATGAACACGGTGATGGAGCCGACCGTGAACGTGACCCGCTCGGCGCGAATGGTCTCCAGGGCCACGGCCGGGTCGAACCGGTAGGTGAGGACCAGGGTGGCCCCGGTCAGCAGGGACAGCGCCACGTGCCCGATCGACCCGGTGATGTGGAACAGCGGCGCCACCCCGAGGATCACGTCGGCCCCGGTGATGCCGATCCAGTCCCGGTAGGTCTGGGCGTTGAACACGATGTTGCGGTGCGTGGTCATGGCCCCCTTCGGGGGGCCGGTGGTGCCGGAGGTGTAGGTCAGGAAGGCCACGTCGTCCGGGCCCAGCCCGGGGTCCGGCGGCCGCTGGCCGCGGAACTGATCGATCAGGGTGACCAGGTCCACGGTCTCGTCGGCCCGGACCCGGGTCAGCCCGCCGAGGACCCGGTCGTCCCCCCGGAACTGGTACTCCAGGGCCGAGGTGGTGATGACCTGCCGGACCTGGGTCCGGCCGACCACGCGCACGGCCACGCCGGCGTACAGGTCCTCCAGGCCGACCAGCACGCTGGCCCCGGAGTCGGCCAGAATCAGCTCCAGCTCGCGTTCCTTGTTCATCGGGTTGACCGCGACCGCGACGCCGCCTGCCTTCCAGGTCCCGAGCATGGCGACCAGGAACTGCGGCACGTTCTGCAGGTACAGCGCGACCCGCTCGCCGGGCGCGAACCCGGCCGCGACCAGGGCGGCGGCGAACGCGCTGGACTCGGTGTCCAGCTCGCGCCGGGTCAGCACCCCGTCGAAGTAGCGGATGATCGGCGCGTCTGGGTCCTGCTCAGCACAGTGGCCGAACATGGCCAGTGCGGACGCGAATTCGACGTCGATGTCGGACGGCTGCCCCCGGTCGTAACGGGCCAGCCAGGGACGTTCGTCA
Source organism: Streptosporangiaceae bacterium (assembly GCA_036497405.1). Taxonomy (GTDB): domain Bacteria; phylum Actinomycetota; class Actinomycetes; order Streptosporangiales; family Streptosporangiaceae; genus Bog-532. The sequence continues at coordinate 7,728 of DASXJM010000153.1, forward strand.
TAGCTGCTCATCCAGCGCCTCCTGGCCCAGCCAAACACTGCCCGCCGCCCCGGGCAAGAGCGGGCCGCGGCGCGGGTGTCGGATACGCGCGATCGGGGGATAACGGCCGGCATGAGCAGTGCTGAGCTGAACTCCGCACCCACCCGGAACTGGCCCGAGGTGCAGGCTGCGCCGCTGATCGTGGGCGGCTCGCTGATCGGGATCGGGGCCGCCATCGCCGCCGTGGGCGCGGCCGTGGCGGGCGCGCACCTGATCTCGGCCACCCGCCAGTGGGTGAACGAGCAAGAGGTCCCGCCGAGCCAGCTGGCCCGGCTGAAATGGGAGCAGGCCCGGACCGCGGCCGCCTCCGGGGCCAGCACCTGGCGTGAACACCCCAACGCCCAGGTCAGCTGGACCCGCCGCCCGAGCCAGAACTAGCCGCCCCGGCGGGGGGCTGGGCCGGTCAGAGGGTGCCGTGGCGCTGCAGGCCCAGGTAGGCGAGCCAGCCGGCCGGGATCGGCAGCCAGAACGTGGCCACCCGGAACACCAGCACGGCCGGGATGGCCTCGCTGGCCGGTATCCCCATGCCGGTCAGCCCGGCCGCCAGCACGGCTTCGACGCCGCCCAGCCCGCCGGGGGTGGGCGCGGCCGAGCCGACGGCGTTACCGGCCAGGTAGACCACGGCCGCGGGCAGCAGCGCGGGGTGGGCGCCGACCGCGTACAGCGCGGCGAAGAAGGCCAGCAGGTAGGCCGCGGTGAGCAGCAGGTTGGCCCCGGCGCTGATGACCAGCCGCACCGGGTGCGACAGCGCGTCCAGGACCCGGGGCCAGATACCGCGCAGGTGCGGCCAGACCAGGCTGCCCAGCCGGGCCCGGCTCCGCGGGATGGCGACCAGGATCGCGATCGCGGCGGCGACCACCGCCACCGCGATCAGGATGTCGGCGCCGGGCACGATGTGGAACCGGCTCAGCCCGGTCCCGGTCAGCAGGCCCAGCGCCACCAGCAGAATCACGGTGGTGACCACGTTGACCAGCTGGGACAGGGTGACGGCGGCGGCGATGGTCCCCTCGTCCACGTCCTCCTTGTGCAGGTAGCGGGCGTTGACCGCCACGTGCCCCACGGTCGGCGGCAGGGCCAGGCCCACGAAGGCCGATGACAGCTGGACCAGGAACCCGCGCAGCGGGGACAACCGCCGCGGCACGAACGCGGCCAGGTTCTGGGCGGCCGCGAAGTAGGTCACGGCCGACGCCACCACGGCCACCGCGAACCAGCCGTAGTTGGCGTGGGCGATCGTGCTGACCAGGCTGACCCGGGAGAGCTCACCAATGAGCAGGTAGGCGGCCGCGGTCAGCAGGGCGGCGCTGATGATGGTGCGGGGCCGGAACCGTTCCAGCCTGGCCGCCGGCACGGCCGTGTCCGGTCCGAGCAGCACCTTGCGGACCTCGTTCAGGCAGCCGCGGGTGTCCCGCATGGCCGACCAGCCCCATGGGGCCAGCGCGATCGGCTGCATGACCGCGGCCAGGGCCCGCTCGTCGACCGGCCCGTAGCCGTCGCGGAGCCCGTGGATCGCGACCGCGGGCCCGGCATTGCGGCCCAGCGTGGCCAGCAACTGAGCCACGTCCAGGCGGCGGACCAGCTCGCTGGTGCCCGGCACGGCCGAGTCCATGGAGGCGAACCCGGCGTTGTCCGGAGTCACGATCAGGTTGCCCAGCTGCAGGTCGCGGTGGGCGACGCCGGTCTGGTGGAGCTCCCGCAGCGCCCCGAACAGCTCGCTGGCCTGCTTCGGGGTGACCATCCCGTCCACCTGCTCGCCGGTGGGCCGGGTCATGGCCAGCACCAGCGTCTCGCCCGAGGCCTCCTTCAGCAGCAGCACCTCCGGGCTGGTTACGGTGGCCCGCTCGGCGAGCGTGCTGGCCAGCGCCAGCTGCTGGAGCTGGGCCCGGGAGCTGAGCGGCACGTGCCCGCCGATGACCGGCCGCAGCCGGATCAGCTGCCAGACCTGCCGGGCGAAACCCGAACCGCGGGTGTCCCGGTTGGCCAGGTGCACGTCGACCAGGGTGCCGTCGGCCAGCCGGGCCCTCAGCCGGCCCTGGTCGTGCTGGTCGCCGGGGGTCAGCTCGGCCACGGGCACGCCGTGCTCGATGAGCCATCCGGTCAACCGCGCGATGCTCGGCCGGACCGGGGACGCGCCGAGCGCGTAACGGACCAGCCAGCCGACCAGCAGGCCGCCGAACAGCGTGAGCACGACCGAGAACGGGGTCAGCGAGGTGGTGGCCAGCCCGCTGATCAGCAGGGCTGCGGTCAGTCCGGTACACCAGCGGGACCAGCGCGAGCGCCGGGTCAGGTCGGTGACGACCAGGAACGCGATGAACGCGACGTCGAACACGAAGATGGTCGGGTTGCGGTTGTGGATCACCGCGGTCGCGATCGGGCCGCCCTGGATACGGCACAGGCTCCAGGCGCCGAGGGCCAGTCCCACCGCCACCAGCGCGGCCACGCCCGCGTTCCGCGCGTCCCGCCACTGGATGCGCAGCAGCACGCCCACCGCCAGCGCGGCCAGCAGGAAGCAGCCGATGCCGGAGACCAGCGTGGCCAACGAGGACAGGAAGCGCGGGATGTGGGTCAGCCAGTGCGAGACGTCGTCGGCGACCTCAGTGCTGCCCAGCGGCAGCGTGCGGATCGCCCCGAGGACGAGCAGGATGACGGCCAGCGACAGCAGCCCGTTGAGAAGGTCCATCGGGCGGCGGACGCGTTCGGCTTCAGGAGGTACTCGCGGCGGCCCGGTGGTGGCCGTCGCGACTCTCGTTTTCCCGGGAAGGATCACGATGCCAGCGGCCCTTCTCGCGCCCGCCTGCCCCCGTATGGCTGGTGAGCCTGGTCGTCTCTCGTATCTATAGTGCCCTACGCGGCGGGTGCCGGGTTCAACCCGCTCGCCTGGGCGCGACCAGCAGGGGCTGGGTCACGGTGCCGCAGCGGCCGACTGCGTCGGACAGCGTGCCCTCGGTCAGCCCGATGCCGTCCCCTCCGGGGTCGGACGCCGCGGTCAGCCGGACCCACTCCCCCACCGGGTACCGGTGCAGGTGCATGGTGACCCCGGGCGGAATGAACAGCCAGTCCCGGAAGTCCAGCGGCGCGCTGAGCCCGTTGGCCGAGTCGGCCACGACCGCGAACCGGACCAGCCCGGTCAGCGGGCGGCCTTCGATCAGCGGGATGCGGACCCGGGTCCAGATGTCACCGGCCCCGCTGATGCTGGCGTAGCCGCCGAACACCGCCCGCCACTCGGTGGCTTGCCCGTAGCCCCAGTTCTCGTCCCCGCCGAAGAACGTCTGGGCCTGCGGGCCGGGCAGGTCGGCCGGGAGGACCGGGACGCTGTCCGAGCCGCCGTCCGGCCCGGGGTCCGGTGCCGCCGTCGCGGTCGCCAGGTGCCAGACCCGGGCCGTGGCCACCTGGCGGTCCCCGGCCCACAGGCCGGCCTGGCTCAGCTGGGTGCGCCGCCCGGGCCGCAGCAGCTCGGTCCGCACCTGGACCGGGATGCGCGGCACCGGGCCCAGGAAGTCCATGCTGATCCGGGCCACCCGCAGCTCCGGCCGGCCGAAGGCCCGGTCCAGGCAGTCGGCCAGCAGCGCGGTGGGCGGCCCGCCGTGCTGGGCGCCGTCATCCCAGGGGCTGGTGGTGGCCGCGGTCGGCTCGAACCGGTCCGCCCCGAGCGGCCGGTAGTAGGCGGGCGGAAGCTCGGTCATGCCCGAAATCATGCCCGATGGCGACCGCCCGCCGTGATCAGGCCCCGGGTCAGTCAGGGCAGCGTGGTGAGGTCGATGGCCTGCAGCTGGCCGGCCAGGTCGTTGGTGACCAGGGCGGTCTTGCCGTTCGGCTGGATGGTGAACTCGCGTGGGAGCTGACCGGTACCGATGTAGCCGAGCAGGGCCGGCTGCCGGCGCAGGGCCTTGGCCGGGTCGACCACGGCCACCGTGGGCGCCACGGTGGACGGGCCGCTCTGGTTGGAGTTGGCGATCAGGATGCGGGTGTGGCTGCCGCTACCGGCGAAGGTCTCGCCGATCGGGGCCGATCCCACGTTGACCTGGGTCTCCAGCGCGTGCGTGGGGTCGCTGAGCAGCCGGCTGGCCGAGAAGCCGAGCAGCGCGTTGCTCTCCCGGCTGGTGACCCAGACGGTGGTGCCGTCGGTGATGGCCCGGACCGGGTCGCAGCCCGCGTCGGCCGAGGTCTTGACCGCCTTGGCCGGGTCGGTCTCGGCCAGCGCGGTGTCGATCACCGAGACCGTGCCCTCGCCTTGAGTCTGGTTCGCGGCCTTCATCATGCTGGTCACGTACATCAGCTTGGCGTCCGGGGAGAAGCTGAGCCCGACCGGCTGCTGGCCCAGGCTGACCTTGCCCACCACGGCCGACGACCCGAACCCGTGGGTCAGCGCGGTCTGCAGGTTGAACACGGCCATGGCCGCGTTCTCCTGCAGGGTCACGAACACGAACTTGTCGTCCGGCGAGATGCCGACCTCGACCCCTCCGCCGCCGAACGAGCTGGTCAGCGTGCCCACGATCGCGTGGCTGCTGCCCTCCTCGGCCGCGGCCGTGTCGACCACCACGGCCCCGCTGTTCAGGGCGGCGACCAGGTACTTCCCGTTGTGGGTGAGGGTGGCGGCCTTCTGCAGGCCGGGCACGCTGATGATGTGTTCCACGGCCGGGGCCAGCCCGGATCCGTTGGACAGGACCACGATCGCGCCGAGCCGGGTCACGAAGGTGAACTTGCCGTCAGAAGTGGTGTTGACCCCGAACGGGTGCGCGCCCACCGGCACCGACTGGGTCCGGACGGTGGACAGCGACTTGGTGCTGGCCACCGTGGTGCGGCAGCCAGGGGCGCTGATGGCGGGCAGCACGGCCGCCGGGGTCTTGGCCTGGGTGGTGTCGGCCGCCCCGGTGGCCTTGTCCTTCGCGCCGCCGCCACCGTGCAGGGCGAAGAAGGCGCCGACCGCCGCGACGACCACGACCGCTCCCGCCGCCGCGGCCGGCCAGCGCCGCCGCCGGGCGGGACGGTTGGGGCCGGAGGGTCCGCCGGGTCCACCGGATGCAGGCGAACCGGCTGGGCCGCGGCTGCCGCCCGGGGGCGGGAGTGGCTCGGACGGCTGCCAGTCCGCGGTGGGCGGGTCCACCGGCCGGGACGTGGTGCCCGGGCGTGGGCCGGAGACCTGCGTGGCTGGGTGCACGGGCACGTCCCGCGGCCCCGAGACCTGGGTCGGCGGGTGGACGGGGACGTCCCGCGGGCCCGAGACCTGCGTGGGCGGGTGGGCGGGCACGTCCCGCGGACCGGAGGTCTGGGTCGGCGAATAGTCCCGGACCGGCGGGGCGGTCGGCCGCCCGGTTGACGGGCCCGACGAGGGGCCGGACAACAGTGTGGGCGTGCGCTCGGTCCCGGGCGCGGGCGCCCCGGCCGCCGGGCCGAGCTGCCCCAGGGCTGCCCGCAGCGCGGCGGCAAAGGCCAGGCAGCCCGAATACCGGTCGGCCGGGTCCTTGGCCAGGGCCCGCTGCAGGACGGTGTCGACCGCGGGCGGCAGGTCGGGGCGCTGCTCGGACAGGGACGGCGGCGGCGCGGACACCTGAGCCCACATGATGGCCAGGTCATCGTCGCGCTGGAACGGCGGCGTGCCGCACAGCATTTCGAACGACGCGCAGGCCAGGGCGTAGAGGTCGGCCCGGCCGTCCACCGTGCGGCCTTCAATCTGTTCCGGGGCGACGTAGGCGGGAGTACCCAGGAACTGGCCGATCGAGGTCAGGCCGGTGGCCGACAGCGAACGCTTGCTGAGGCCGAAGTCGGCCAGGTACACGTGGTCCTGCTGGCCGGCGCTGTCGGTGGAGTCCAGCAGCATGTTGGCCGGCTTGATGTCCCGGTGCACCAGGCCGTTGAGGTGGGCCGCGTCCAGCGCCGAGGCCACCTGGGTGATGATGCTGACCGCCCGGTCCGCGGGCAGCGAGCCCAGTTCGTCGACCAGCCGGCGGACGTCGCCGCCCTGGACGTAGCGCATGGCGATGAACAGCACGCCGTCGCTGTCGCCGGCCGCGAAGATCGGGATGATGTGCGGGTGGTCCACGGCGGCCGCGGCCCGCGACTCGCGGATGAACCGCTGCCGGAAGGCTTCGTCCCGGCCCAGCACCGGGGACAGCAGCTTCAGCGCGACGTTGCGGCCGAGCTGAACGTCACGGGCCCGGTAGACCAGGGCCATGCCGCCCCGCCCGATCTGCTCCTCGAGCCGGTAACCGGCCACCTCGGAGCCGACC
>DASXJM010000154.1:0-6284 GCA_036497405.1 Streptosporangiaceae bacterium
GCGGCCAGTTCCCGGACGGTGATCGAGCCTTCGGGCAGGAAGGAGTCCTCGTCCCAGCCGCCCCGGGCCGAGTAGAGCGAGTAGCCGCGCGGCCCGGCGTCGTCCTCGGCCAGCACGCACCGCAGCGGGGACTGGCCGTGCCGCTGCGCCGGCGGGTCGGCCAGGTACCGGTCCCACCAGGCGTCGTTCCGCCGGAAGTAGCCCGGCCTGGTCTCGAACATCGCCTCGTACACCTTGCCCAGTTCGGCGCGGGCCTGCTCGACCTCGGTGAGCCGCAGCCGCAGGGCCGGGTCGGCGGGCGCGTCCACGGCCAGCGCGCCCTCGCCGCGGCGGATGGTGTAGGCGTGGGTCCAGGTCGCCGGGCCGTAGCCGTAGCGCCCGTAGATGACGGCTTCGGCGGCCCACAGCACGGCCAGGGCCTCGCCGCGGTCCCGGATGTCGGCCAGCTGCTGGCGCATCAGCGAGCGCAGGATGCCCCGCCGCCGGTGGGTGGGCAGCACCGACACCCAGCTCACCCCGGCCGCCGGGACCTCGGCCCCGGGGACTCGCAGCCGGAACGAGAAGATGGCCGTCCCCCCGACCAGCTGGCTGCCGTCGAACGCGCCCAGGCTGCGGTCGAACTCGAACCGGGTCAGCGTCTGCGCGCGATCCTCGGGCGTGACCGGTGAACCGTGGAACGCGTGCTGGTCCATGAGCAGGAAACTGTCGAACTCATCCGGGGTCACCGGCCGGATCGGGTAAGCCTCGGTCATGTCTGCCTTGCTACACCGCCGCAGGCCAAATGACCACTTCTTTAGACCCGCGTTCAGCCCCGCGTCAGCTGGTTCCCGATGGGTGACGGGGCGTGCCGGCCGGTGAACCGGGAGCGATTACGGATACAGTGCCGCCATCATGGTTTCCCGTCCGGACCATCCGCTGCCGCGTACCGCGCACGGTTTGCGTGCTCGTGTACTGCAGCTTCAGGACGTGGTGAGCAGGCAGTTCATCACGCGGAACCGGCGGCTCGCCTTCGGTCTCACGCTGGCCACGATCGCCATCGGCGTGGCCGCGGCCCACCTGTCCGAGTGGTGGTTCTCGCCCGGCGTGATGATCCTGCCCATCCTGGCGGGCGGGATGCTGCTGTGGGTCCGGGCCCTGCGCATCCTGTTCGTGATCGCCGCCGCCGTGCTGATCTACGACATCGTGGCCCACAAGGCCGGTCCCGGCATCATCGCCACCATCGTGATCACCGCGCTGTTCGCCGACGTGCTGGCCCGGACCCGGGCCAAGCTGGGCCTGCAGGGCCTGCGCGGGAACCAGATGCTGATCGAGTTGCGGGACCGGATCCGTGAGCAGGGCAAGCTGCCCACCCTGGGCGACGGCTGGGGCTCGGAGGTGGTGCTCCGGCCGGCCGGCGGGGCGTCGTTCGGCGGCGACTTCGTGGTCTCCTACTCCGACGGCAAGACGCTTGAGGTCGCCCTGGTCGACGTGTCCGGCAAGGGCATCGACGCCGGCACCCGGGCCCTGCTGCTGTCCGGTGCGTTCGGCGGCCTGCTCGGCTCGGTCCCGACCAGCGACTTCCTGCCCGCGGCCAACGCCTACATGCGCCGCGGCCGGTGGAATGAGGGCTTCGTCACCGCGGTCCACCTGTCCCTCGACCTGACCTCGGGGGAGTACACCGTCGCCTCGGCCGGTCACCTGCCCGCCGTGCACTACGACGCGGCCAGCGGCCGGTGGCGGATCACCCAGGCCCGCGGCATCGTGCTCGGCGTGGTGTCCGACCTGGCGTCCGTGCCGACCAGCAGCGAGGAAGGCGTCCTCCGCCGCGGCGACGCCCTCATGCTCTACACCGACGGCCTGGTCGAAGCCCCCGGCCGCGACATCGACGCCGGCATCGACAAGCTCCTGGGCGAAGCCGAGCACCTGGTCAAGAGCGGCTTCCGCTCCGGCGCCGGCGACCTGGTCACCACCATGCAACGCGACATCGGCAGCGCCGATGACCAGGCCCTGGTCCTCATCTGGCGCTCATAATTTTATCGAAGGTTGGTGCGCGCCCCTCCCCGCGCCGGCCCGGGTCCCACCCCCACCCCGCCCGAGGTCCGCCCCACCCGTCCACGCCCCACCCCGATTGGCGCCCCACCCAGGGCTGGCGTCCCAGCGCCCCACCCACCCACGCCCCACCCCGATTCGCGTCCCACCCAGGGCTGGCGTCCCAGCGCCCCTCGAGCCTGCGCCCCACCCCGCGTCCGGTTTCTCGTGAATGATCGTTCATCCTGCCGAATTGCCATCGCGGCCTAGCGCTTAGTAACGGTAATGCGCGGAATATTCGGCAGTTTTTCGTAGCTATCGGAGGTCATGCGGAAGTGTAGGTAAGGCCGCCCCGGCATAGCAGCCCAACTATTGTCACGTGGCAATACAGGCGGCGACGGCGCATCGAATATGTATCAGCTTTGTATCGCCGCGTATCCCCGAGATGTCGCCCCCCGGGCGTTCCGGCGGCCCGGCCAGCAGGGACCGTCCAGCCGCGACCGGCCCACGTCGGAGCCGGTCATCGCCTATCACCTTCGGCCGCGACCTTGCAAATTAAATAAATCTGGCGGTTGCGAAACGGTCACACTGGGGTGAACATGGTGGTGCGCGGGTGTCAATCTCCGCCCCGCTCATCTGGAAACATGGCCGGAACGCCGCGCAAACTCGGCGTTGGCAATGTCAATCCTTGACACGCGCGTCAGGTGACGTGAGTGTCATTGTTTGCATTCATTCGGCGTTGGCCCCGAAGATATCCCCATGGCTGGCAACGTGAGCGGAACTGAGCCTGCGCCCACGCATGCCCAAACGGCGGTCCCGTCAGCGGCCGAGGCCGTCTCGCTCGGTGCGGCCGCCCAGGCCTCCAGCGAGAACTTCCCGGTCGCCCTGCGGATCCTGCCCGCCCGCCACCGGCGCCACCTGATGGCGCTGTACGGGTTCGCCCGGCTGACCGACGACATCGGGGACGAGGTCTCGCCGGATGAGCGGATGCGGCTCCTCGACGAGCTCGAAGCCGACGTCGACCGCATCTACGACGGGGCCACGCCGCAGCTGGCGGCCATGCGGGAGCTGGCCACCACCGTGGCCGAATGCCACGTTCCGGCTGAGCCGCTCCGCGACCTGATCCAGGCCAACCGCCAGGACCAGCTGGTCACCCGGTACGAGACGTTCGAGGATCTGGTCGGCTACTGCCGGCTGTCGGCCAACCCCATCGGGCGGGTTGTCCTGCACATCTTCGGAGCGGCGACCCCGGCCCGGGAGCAGCTGTCCGATAGCATCTGCACTGCTCTTCAGCTGGCTGAGCACTGGCAGGACGTCGCCGAGGACTTCGGCAAGGGGCGGATCTACCTGCCCCGGGCCGACCGGGAGAAGTTCGGGGTGACCGAGCCGGACCTGGCCGCGCCGGTGACGGGGCAGCCGGTCCGGGCGCTGATCGCCTACGAGGTGGCGCGCGCGTCGGCCTTGCTCGACGAGGGAGCCCCGCTGGTCGGCACGCTGCGCGGGTTCGCGCGGCTGGCGGTGGCGGGCTACCTGGCCGGTGGCCGGGCCGCGCTGGCCGCGATCACCGGGTCCGGTCACGACGTACTGGCGGTCACCCCGCATCCGGACAAACGGGTGACGGCCCGCCTGGCCATCCAGGCTTATCTGCGAGGGAGGTGAGGGACGTGGACAGCACCGAGCACACCACTGGGCACACCACTGGCACCGCGAGCACGGCCGAGGCCTACCGCGCCTGTGAGGAGATCACCTGGTCGCAGGCCAGGAACTTCGCCTACGGGATCCGGCTGCTGCCCCCGGAGAAACGGCAGTCCCTCGCCGCGCTCTACGCGTTCGCCCGCCGCATCGACGACATCGGTGACGGGACCATGGCCGCCCCGGACAAGCTGACCGCCCTGGAAGAGGCCCGGTCCGAGGTGCTGGCCCTGGACGCGCCGGACGCCGCGGCCCCGTCCGCCAGTGACCCGGTGCTGGTGGCCCTGGCCGACACCGCCCGCCGGTTCCCGGTGCCGATGCCCGCCTTCGGCGAGATCATCGACGGCTGCGTGGCCGACACCAAGGGCGCCACCTACACCACCTTTGAGGACCTGCACTACTACTGCCGCTGCGTGGCCGGCTCGGTCGGGCGGCTTTCGCTGGGTGTGTTCGGGTCCGACGACCACCCGACCGCGGAGTCGCTGGCCGACTCGCTCGGAGTGGCCCTGCAGATCACCAACATCCTGCGTGACATCCGCGAGGACTACCAGAACGGCCGGGTGTACCTGCCCGCCGAGGACCTGGACCGGTTCGGGGTCACGCTGAAGCCGTCCGGTGAGCCGGACCCGGCCGCCGAGCCCGCCCCGGATGCGGCCACCGAGGCCAAGTTCGTCTCGCTCATCGAGTTCGAGGCCGACCGCGCCCGCCAGTGGTACGACGTCGGCCTGCAGCTGCTGCCCATGCTGGACGCGCGCAGCGCCGCGTGTACCGGGGCGATGGCCGGCATCTACCGGAAGCTGCTGGACCGCATCATCGCCGAGCCCGCCGCCGTGCTGCACGGCCGGCTGTCGCTGTCACCCGGCCAGAAGGCGATGGTCGCGGTGCATTCGCTGGCCCGCCCGCTGCTGCCCCACCGGACCCGGGCCGTGGACCCCACCCCGCCCGCCGCGGTCGCCCCACTGCCGGGACGGCGCCCGTGACCAGCTCCCCGGCAACCTCGGTCCGCCCTCGCCGCCAGCAGCGGGTGGTGGTGATCGGCGGCGGACTGGCCGGTATCACCGCCGCCATCGCGCTCTCCGAGGCCGGTGCCGCCGTCACCCTGCTGGAGGCCCGGCCGCGGCTGGGCGGCGCCACCACCTCGTTCAACCGCGGGGCGCTGGTCGTCGACACCGGCCAGCACGTGTTCCTTCGCTGCTGCACCGCCTACCAGGGCCTGCTGGCCCGGCTGGGCGTGTCCGGCTCGGTCCGGATCCAGGACCGCTTCGACGTGACCGTGCTGTCTCCGGACGGCTCGGCCCGGCTGCGCCGCAACCGGCTGCCCGGGCCGCTGCACCTGGGCCCCTCGCTGGCCCGGTTCCCGCTGCTGTCGCTGGCCGAGCGGGCCCGGGTGGGCCAGGCCGCGCTGGCCATGCGGTTCCTCAACCCGGACGACCCGGCCCTGGACAACCAGCGGCTCGGTGACTGGCTGACCGCGCACGGGCAGGACGAACGGACCCGGCGGGTGCTGTGGGACCTGTTCACGGTGGCGTCACTGAACGTCCCCGGCGACGACGCCTCGCTGGCCCTGGCCACGAACGTGATCAAGACCGGGTTGCTGGGCAAGAACGACGCCGCCGACATCGGCATCCCGCTGGTCCCGCTGGGCGAACTGCACGGCACGGCGGGCCTGGCTCTGCTCAAGCGGCTGGGCGCCGAGGTCCGGCTGGGGGTCAAGGCGGCCGGCGTCGAACTGGCCACCACCGGCCGCGAAGACGGACGCTACGTGGTCCGGCTGGCCCGGGGCGAGGAGGACGCGGGCGGCGGCGACGGCGCCCAGATCGCTCCCGAGCAGCGGGGCCTGCTGCGGGCCGACGGCGTGGTGCTGGCGGTGCCGCCGTACGTGGCCGCCCGGCTGGTGCCGGACTCGGCCGAAAGCTCGGCCGCGTCCTGGCCTGAGCTGGGCACCTCGCCCATCATCAACGTGCACGTGATCTACGACCGCAAGGTGCTGGACCTGCCGTTCGCGGCCGCGGTCGACTCCCCGGTGCAGTGGGTGTTCGACCGGACCGACATCTCCGGCTACGGCAAGAGCAACCGGGGCCAGTACCTGGCCATCTCGTTGTCGGCGGCCGAGCCTTACGTCGACGTGCCCGCGGCCAAGCTGCGGGAGATGTTCCTTCCGGCGCTGGCCGGACTGCTGCCCGGCGCTCAGGAGGCGCGGGTCAGCGAATTCTTCGTGACCAGGGAGCGGCGGGCGACGTTCCGCCAGGAGCCCGGGTGCGGGCGGCTGCGGCCGCGGGCGGCCACCGCACTGCCGGGCTTGACCCTCGCTGGAGCATGGACCGATACCGGATGGCCGGACACGATGGAGGGCGCGGTGCGCAGCGGACTCAACGCGGCGGTTGAGCTGAGACGGGGGCTCGGCGCCCTGGACGGCCAGGAGAACCTGACGGCGGGACAGCCGGCGGGCGAGATTCAGGGAGTGACACTGTGACCGCTGTGATGCCGGCCGGCGTGGGCCTGGCCCGGGACATCGTCGGCCCAGCCATGGAGGCGGCCGTGTCGCGGCTGTCCCCTGAGGTCCGCCGGGTCTCCGCCTACCACCT
>DASXJM010000155.1:0-2125 GCA_036497405.1 Streptosporangiaceae bacterium
CCCGAAGATGACCTGTTCGCCGGGGTGCGGGAGAGGGTGTGCCTGTGATGGTCACGGCTGCGGTGCTGGCCGCCAAGGTCAACAGCGACAACGTGACCCCGGGCGTGCTCGGGTTCCTGGTCGTGGCCGGGATCGGCATCGCGCTGTACTTCCTGCTCCGGTCCATGAACAAGCAGCTCAAGAAGCTCCCCCCGCCGCCGCCCGAAGAAGAGGGGGACGCCCCGGCCAAGCCGCTCAGCCCGCTGCAGGCCGCGGCCGCGCGCCGCCGGGAAGCGGCCGCCGCCGAGCGGTCAGGTGGCGGGAGCCCAGACGCGCCGGACGGCCTCGGGTAGTCCCCACCAGCCCAGCGCGGTCAGCCGCTGCCGGTGGTCGGTCGCCCCGAGCGCCTGCCACAGCGCGGCCACGTAGGAGAACAACTCGGTGACGGCGGGCTCGTCGAAGTCCTCGGCGCGGTACTCCCGCGCGTAGCCGGCCAGATCGTCGGCGGCGGCCGGGGTGCCGGGGCCGCCGCGAGCCAGGGCCGCCATCACCGGCAGCCAGTCGGCTGCCTGCAGCGAGCAGAGCGCGCCGATCGCGTCGTTGGCCTCGGGGTCGGCGCTCTCCCCGGCCGGGGACACCACCCCGGCCGCCAGCGTCAGCCACCACTCCGGGTCGGGACCGGGCTGCAGGCGGCTCGCCGCTCCGGCGCACGTGATCAGCAGCCGCGCGTCCGGTTCGCCGGTGCCGATCGCGGCCCGGACTGTGGCGCAGGCCGTGGTCAGCTCGCCCGGCGGCAGCGGCCGCTCCCCGACCTCGCCCAGCACGACCTGCAGGGCGCTCAGCGCTTCGGTGTCCATTTCGTCCCACCCGGCCAGGAACCCGGGGTCCTGCTCGGAGCGCAGCACGTCGATGGGCACCCGCCCGTCGTCGAGCGGGCTGGTCATCCACTGCTCCTGCACGCGGGACCAGATCAGCTGGGCGTCGGGGTCCCCGGCGGCCAGGCCGTCTGGGTCCAGCTCGCCGTCGGCCAGCCGGTCCTCCAGGTGCCGGACCAGCCGGCCGTGCAGCTCGGCCTGGAGCCGGCTCCGGTCCGGCGGCTCGTCCCAGACGTGCAGCCCGATCATGCTGCTGGGCTCGGTCGCGGTCGCCTCCAGCCAGACCCGGACGTCCCCGGTCCGGGCCGTGCCTTCCTGCAGGGACTCCAGCACATCCTCGGTGGCGGCCCAGAACGCGGCCGACATCGGGTTGCCCGCCGCCAGCAGGCGTCGGCGCAGCAGCGGCAGCGAGGCCATCGCGTCCTCGGGCGGCACCGACAGCAGGCCCAGCGCCACGTCACGCCGGGTCAGGCTGCCGACCGGGCGCCCGGCGAGCTGAGCGATGTGGCCCGCTTCGAGTTCCACGCTGGCAGCGTACGTCGGCACACCACGGCCCGTGGCGTGCTTTGACCAGCCGGTGACTAGAGCAGCTCGCGGCCGCCCAGGTAGGGCCGGAGCACCCCGGGCACCCGCACCCCGCCGTCGGCGGTCTGGTTGTTCTCGATCAGCGCGGCCAGCAGCCGGGGGGTGGCGATGGCGGTGTTGTTCAGCGTGTACGCGAACCGGATGGTGCCGTCGGTGTCCCGGTAGCGCAGGTTGGCCCGGCGCGCCTGCCAGTCGTGCAGCGACGAGCAGCTGTGCGTCTCCCGGAAGTGCTGCAGGGACGGGAACCAGGTCTCGATGTCGTTCATCCGGTACTTGCCGGCGCCCATGTCCCCGGTGGCGATCTCCAGCACCTGGTAGGCCAGGCCCAGGCCCTGCACCAGCCGCTCGGCCGTGTCCAGCAGCTCGTCGTGCCACCGGTCGGACTCGGCGTCCTCGGCCACGCAGATGACGAACTGCTCGACCTTCTCGAACTGGTGCACCCGCAGCAGGCCGCGCACGTCCCGGCCCGCGCTGCCGATCTCGCGGCGGAAGCAGGGCGAGATCCCCGCGTAGCGGACGGGCAGCTTGTTCTTGTCCAGGATCTCCCCGGAGTGCAGGCCGACCAGGGCCACCTCGGCCGTGCCGGCCAGGTACAGGTCGTCGGCCGGGATCGCGTAGGTCTCCTCGCGGTGGCCCGGGAACTGGCCCGTGCCGACCAGCGGCATCTCGGTGACCAGGGACGGCAC
>DASXJM010000156.1:0-4249 GCA_036497405.1 Streptosporangiaceae bacterium
TTGCCGATGTGCTCGCGGAGCTCGGCGTAGGCGGGGCGCTCGCGGATGCGGTTCAGCGCCCAGCGGACGCCGTCGGCGCGGTTGGAGACGATGCCGGCCGTGATCAGGGCGTCGAGGACCTCGACGTCGCTGGCGTCGAGCCGGGCCATCACCGGGGTGAGGCTGCGGCCCGGGGCCGTGCGATCCGGCGGGCCGACCGACATCGAGATGACGGGATGCTTGCGCTCCCCGGGCTGGACGGGGAGCGTGAGCTGGATGCGCCCGATGGAGGGCATCGTCTGCGCGAACACCTTGCGCAGGTCCTCGATCGCCCCGCCGTGGGCCTCCTCGAACGCATGCAGCGTCGTATCCGGATCTTCGCCGGTCGGGGTGAGGGTCACCCGGACCATGGCCTGGCCGGGCTCGATCACGGGATCGTCGCCGTGCTGCAGCACCTCGACCTTCTGCACGGTCCCGTCGCCGCACCGCCGGTTCAGCTCTGCTTCGGCCCCTCGCTCGAGGCGTTCCTTCTCGTCCTGCTCCACGATCAACTCCCTTGATTTCCTCAGCAATCAACGTAACTCTGTCTACTCGGGCAATCAAAGGATTTAGCGCAGGCTCCACTGGCCAGGTCGGGCGTTTGCGGATGAAAGCACGGGTACAAGGCCCTGTGTTCCGCTGGCCGAGCAATCGCCGTTCCACGGCCAGGAGCCGGGCCGACCGCGATCCACCCGCCGGGAACGGGCACGATAAAGCAGAGCAGGTAGCACCAGTTCGGGGGAATTCCCCATGGCTGCGGGGGGCTGGCGGGGCCAGGCTGGTCTCAGGGCGGTGGGTCGCCACGTCGGGGCGGGCCGCCGCAGACATCGGAACAGAAAGCCGAACAGTCATGTACGAGAACAGCCCAGACGACCGCTTCGAGGCGGCCCTGAGACTCGCCGAAGACGATCCCATCCGAGGCGGCGAGGCCCTCCGCGCCATCGCGGGCGACGACGTGTTTGATCCGGACACCCGCTTTGAGGCGGCGGCCCGGCTGGCCGAAGTCGACGAGGCCAAGGCGGCCGACGCCTTGCGCAGCATCGTGGCCGACCAGGCCTTCGACTCCGACATCCGCGGTGAGGCGGCGGCGCGGCTGGCCGAAGTCGGGGGTTGAGGCGGCCGGTGGTCCGATGGCGAGGGTCCGGGGCACCAGCTGTGGTGTAGTGCCTGGTCTTCGCGGCCGGGCACGTGTTCTGGGCCCTGGGCGGGCAGACCGGGCTGGCGTCGTCGGCCGGAGCGGAGCTGGCGGCCCGGCGGCCGGTGTCGTTCGTCGTCTTCGGTCTGTGGGGCGTGGCCGCGGTCCTGACCGCCGGTGCGCTGCTGGCGGCCTGGGCCGCCTGGGGTCAGCCGCGGGCCCGGTGGCTGCGCGGGCTCAGGATCCTGGCCGTGGTCGTGGCGGCCGGGCTGCTGTTGCGCGGCGTGCTGGTCGAAGCGGCCCTCGCGGCCAACCTGGGCGGCGTCCGCCAGCAAGTTGGGCCGCTGGAGACGCACTGGAGCCTCATCCTGTGGAACCCCTGGTTCATCATCGGGGGCCTCAGTTTCCTGGCCCTGGCCCGGGCGATCCACCACCGCCTGGCCGAGCCTGCGGCCACCCCGGCGGACGCCGGCTCTGGTGGCCCGCCTGGGGTTGGGTCGCAGTCGACCAACCTTCCATCGATGAAATGTCATCGGCCTGGGTCCCCACCATCGAAATGGCCGCCCCGGTCACAGGGGTCATGAAGCTGCCCAACGCCGCCGGTGTATCTGACCGGCCGGTAATCCCTCCGCACAGACAGGGACCCCCAGTTCCGGGGGTCAGGGAGGGGATGGATCATGTCTGACCAGCAACTCGTGCCGATCCCGGCCAGTCGCCGCGAACCGGTTCCGGGAGCGCAGCGGGTAGCCGACATTCCGGACGACGATGAGCTCCGGGTCAGCATCGTCGTGCGCCGCAAGGCCGGTGGCCGGGAGAAGGCGCTGCAGGCCGCGGCGACCCGGCGGCCGGGCTCGCTGAGCGACCGCCGCCGCCAGCTGACCGAGCAGGCCGGCGCCGACCAGGCCGATCTCGACCGGGTGACCCAGTGGGCGACGGCGGCGGGCATGCGGGTGCTGTCGGCCGACCCGGCCACCCGCACGGTCATGCTGATCGCGACCGCGGCCCAGGCCAGCGCGGCGTTCGGGGTCTCGCTGGGCCGCTATCAGACCCGTAGCTTCAGCTATCGGGGCCGCGAGGGTGCGGTGCACCTGCCGCCCGAGGTCGCCGAGGTGGTGCAGGCCGTGCTCGGGCTGGACAACCGCCCGCAGGCCGGCACCCACCTCAAGCGCGGAGCCGCCCTGCCCGCCGCCCAGTTCCCGGCCCTGGCCGCCCAGCCCCAGGCCCTGCTGCCCGAGCTCACGCCCGGTCAGGCCGCCGCGCCCAGCCCGCGGCCGGACCCGCAGCCGATGTGGCCCATGCAGGTGGCCAGCCTCTACGCGTTCCCCGCGGACATGGACGGCAGCGGCCAGACCATCGGGATCATCGAGCTGGGCGGTGGGTTCACCTCCGGCGAGCTGGCCACCTACTTCGAGCGGGCCAAGGAGCCCGCCCCCACGGTCGAGGCGATCAGCGTGGGCCGAGGCCAGAACAACCCCGGTCCCGACGCCGGCGCCGACGGCGAGGTCATGCTGGACATCGAGGTGGCCGGGGCGGTGGCACCCGGGGCCCACATCGCCGTGTACTTCGGCGGCAACACCGACCGCGACTTCCACGACGCCCTGGCCACTGCCATCCACGACGCCGGCCGTTCCCCGTCCGTGGTGACGATCAGCTGGGGCTCCCGCGAGGACCGCTGGACCGGCCAGGCGCGCCAGGTCTTCGACGACGTCCTGGTCGATGCGGCCGCGCTCGGGGTCACCGTGCTGGCCGCGGCCGGGGACCACGGGGCCGGCGACGGGTCCGACGACGGCCGGGCCCACGCCGACTATCCGGCTTCGAGCCCGTACGTGATCGGCTGCGGCGGGACCACGCTGTTCCTGGCCAACGGCCAGCCCCAGGAAGTGGCCTGGAACGACGGCAACGGCTGGGCCACCGGCGGCGGCATCAGCGACGTCTACGACCCGCCGTCCTGGCAGGACGTGACGATGCCTGCCTCCCTGGGCGGCACCGGCCGCCCGGGCCGGGGTGTGCCCGACATCGCCGGCAACGCCGACATCGCCTCCGGCTACATCACCCTGGCCGACGGCCAGTGGGGCCCGGTTGGCGGCACCAGCGCGGTGGCCCCGCTCTACGCGGGCCTGGTCGCCCGGCTCAACCAGGCCCTCGGCTATCCGGTCAAGGACCTGCTGCCCACCCTGTACGGGCTGCCCGCGGCGGACCGCGCCGAGGTGTTCACCGACGTCACCACCGGCAACAATTCGGTCCCGCGCACCGCCGACTTCGGCCCGGCCGTCACCGGTTACGACGCCACTCCCGGCTGGGACGCCTGCACCGGCCTCGGCAGCATCAACGGCACCGCCCTGCTGGAGCGGTTGCGCGCCCTGAGCACGGCGCCCGCCGCGGCCGCCTCTTCCTGACCTCGGCCATCCTCGGCCATCCGCGGAATTCTTGATATTTCAGATCGTTTTAGGGAACTTTGAAGTGGGGTGAGACACTGCGGACGGAAAGGCCAGCCGAAAGGGAGGCATGCATGAGCCCGGAGTTCCTCTGGTACATCCCGAACACCGTTGAGCCGGGGCACCGGGGTGATACGACGACCGAAGGCTGGGGCTCGCTGGACTTCTCCACCGATCAGGCTCGCGCGCTGGAGGAACACGGCTGGGGTGGCGCCCTGCTCGGCACGAGCTGGGGGCGGCCCGACACCTTCACGGTCGCGACCGCGCTGGCGGCCCGGACGACCACGTTCAAGCCGCTGATCGCGGTCCGGCCCGGGTACTGGCGGCCGGCCCAGTTCGCCAGCGCGGCCGCCACCTTGGACCAGCTCACCGAGGGCCGGGTGCTGGTCAACATCGTGACCGGGCTCGACCACCTCGCGGCCTACGGCGACGGTAACGCCGACCCGGCCCAGCGTTACGACCGGACCCAGGAGTTCATGCAGGTGGTCCGGCGGCTGTGGACGCAGGACAACGTGACGTTCCACGGCCAGCACTTCCAGGTCACCGACTCGACCCTGGCCCCCAAGCCGTACGGGGCCGACGCGGGCCGGCACCCGACCCTCTACTTCGGCGGCGCCTCCGAGGCGGCCCAGCGGGTGGCGGCGGCCGAGGCCGACGTGCA
>DASXJM010000157.1:0-2345 GCA_036497405.1 Streptosporangiaceae bacterium
CCTTGCGGGCGGTCGGGCGGAGCCGCGGTGACCTGGGGCTTCCCGGGGCCCGAACGGCGGCGTAGCGTTTGTTCATGGACGGCGTTTCGGTCGGGGACGGGTACGCGGAGCACGTCACTGAACCAGACTTGCGGCTGATCAGCGCGGCCACCGGGCTTCCGGAAGCCGACGCCGCCCGGCTCCGGCGCAATCCGGACGCGCTGGAGCGGGTGCTGGCCGACCCGCGGGTGTTCGAGGCGGTCTTCGGGGCCGAGTCGCGGGCGGCGAAGGAGGCGGTCATCGCCTCGCCGTTCCTGGCCTTCGCGGTGGCCGTGCACCGGGCCACCGCCGACCTGGCCGAGGTCCGGTACATCGCCGAACGCGCGGCCGCCCGGCAGCAGGTGCCGGTGTTCGACGTCCCGCAGCTGAGGGATTTCCTGAACTCGGCCGCGCGGCGGTTGTTCCTGGCCGAGCTGCTGACCTCGTTCACCCGGGTGACCAGCGGGCGCTACCGGGTCACGGTGGGCGGGCGGTCCCGGACCCGGCGGTTCAGCGAGCTGGACCCGGTCCGGCTGGCGGGCATGCTGGACGCGGTGCCGGAAGAGTCCCGGCCCGGCGTCTACCGGCGGCTGGGCGACGTGGCCCTGTTCCTGTCCGGGGTGTTCCCCGACTACGTGGCGGGCCAGGCCTTCAGTCCGGTCCACGTGGCCCGGCTGCTGCGGGCGACCCACGTGCCGCCCAGCGAACGGGAACGGCTGGCGGGCGTCCCCGACCTGGAGCTGATGGAAGACCTGGGCTCGCGCTGGTACCACTCCGCGCTGGCTCTGGCCCCGGTGCGGACCAGCGGGCTGACCGTGGTCGGCGAGGTCGCGGACCGGTTCCGGCAGGCCCGGCGGGTACTCAACCACGTGGCCGACCGCTACCTGATCGGCGGGCCGGGTATGAGCTGGTTCGCCGCCCCCGGGCGCTGACGCTACGGTAGGTCAGCGCCATACAAGGGGAGGAGCGAGGATGAACCAGGTTCCCGCGTCCAGCGTGCCGGAAGGCAGCTACCTGCTGGACGTCCGTGAAGACGACGAGTGGACGGCCGGGCATGCGCCGGACGCCGTGCACATCCCGCTGGGCCAGCTGGGCGGCCTGGCCGACCAGGTGCCCAAGGACCAGCCGGTCTACGTGATCTGCCGTGCGGGCAGCCGCTCGGCCCAGGCGACCCAGGCGATGGGGGCCCAAGGCTGGGACGTGACCAACGTCTCCGACGGCATGCAGGGCTGGGAGCGGGCCGGGCGGTCCATGGTCAGTGAGTCCGGAGCCCCTCCCTTCGTGGCCTGACCGGCGCATACTGGGCAGGTGAGTACCACCGCCCGGCCGCGGCCCACGGCCGCGGAGAAGTGCCGGGACGCGCTCCTGCTGAAGGAGCCGCTGTCGGCGGCCCAGGCCGCTGATCTCGCGAGCCTGCTCAAGGCGCTGGCCGACCCGACCCGGTTGCGGCTGGTCTCGATGGTCGCCGCCCACGAGGGCGGTGAGGCCTGCGTCTGTGAGCTGACCGAACCGCTGGGGCTGACCCAGCCCACCATCTCCCACCACCTCAAGGTGCTGATCGACGCGGGCATCCTGGCCCGCGACAAGCGCGGGGTCTGGGCCTACTACGCGCTGGTGCCCGGCGCCTTGGACGCGGTGGCGGCCCTGCTCACCTCGGCCTGAGCGCTGGCCTGGGCACTGGCCTGCTGGTCCCACTGGGCCCGCTCGTGCCGCCGCCCGGCCAGCCAGGCCAGCAGGCCCAGCACCGGGAACACCGCGGCTGTGGCCGAGGCCGCGGCCCAGCCGCCGTGCGCGTAGGCCTGTGAGCCCGCCGCCGATCCGGCCGCGCCGCCGATGAAGTAGGTGGTCATGTACACGGTGGTGAGCCGGGATCGGGCCTCCGGCAGCAGGTCGTAGATCACGCTCTGGTTGATCACGTGCGAGGCCTGCACGCAGGCGTCCATCAGCAGCACGCCGATGATGAGCAGGACCAGGCTCCAGGCGCCCAGGTGCGCGCCGCCGAGCCCGATGAAGACGAACGACACCGCGGTCAGGGCCAGCGGGACCCCGACGATGGCCCAGCGCAGGTCGCGCCGCCGGTCCAGGAACCGGCCGCCGAACGCGGCGGTCACCGCCCCGGCCGCTCCGACCAGGGCGAACAGCCCGATGCCGAGCTGGGAGAAGTGGTACTGCGGCCCAGACAGCAGGAACGTGGCCGTGGTCCAGAAGCAGCCGAACGCCGCGAACCCGCAGGCGCCGATGACCGAGCGCCAGCGCAGCACCGGCTCGGACCGGGCCACGGCCAGCACGCCGCGCATCTGCTCGCGGTAGCTGACCGCCAGCTCGGG
>DASXJM010000158.1:0-5709 GCA_036497405.1 Streptosporangiaceae bacterium
CCAGCGCGAGCCACGCGTCGGACCCGACCGTCCTGTCCGACGTCTTCGCCCGCATCGGCGGGGCCACCGTCGGTAAGGCGACCCAGACCCTGCAGGTCAACAGCGCCAACGTGATCGGCGACGACCTGTGGCTGTGGCGGGCTGACCACGGCAACGGCGGCACGGTCGGCTGGACGACCAACACCGCCGTCAACGGCCTGGTCGTCAACGGCGCCAACGTCACCATGTACGGGCTGGCGGTCGAGCACTACCAGGCCGTCCAGGTTCAGTGGAACGGTAACGGCGGCGCCGACTACTTCTTCCAGAGCGAGATGCCCTACGACCCGCCCAGCCAGTCGGCCTGGATGGACGGATCCGCCGACGGTTACCCCTCGATCGCCGTGGCCACCAGCGTGACCAGCTTCCAGGCCTACGGCCTGGGCGTGTACTGCTTCTTCAACGTGAACCCGGGTGAGATCAGCGCCAACGCGCTCACCTCACCGACCACGTCCGGAGTCCAGTGGCACGACATGGTCACCGTCTCGCTGGGCGGCACCGGCACCATCCAGCACGTCATCAACGGCACCGGCGCCACGGTCAACTCCGGCAGCACCGTGGCCGACCTGACCAGCTACAGCTAGCCAGAACCGGAGGGACCCGGCCGCATCGGACCAGACCCGATGCGGCCGGGTGCTGTGCTCGGTCCGCGACCTGGCGGGACGACCTGACGGGACGAGGAGCCTTCGCTACCGTCGGCGAAGACGCAGGCCCTCGACCTTCCAGGAGTTCCCTTGGCCGTCCCCCTGCCGGACGATCTGCTCGAGCTGCTCGGCCGGCCCAGCCCGTGCTTCGTGGCGACGATCATGCCCGACGGCTCGCCCCAACTCACTCAGACCTGGGTCTCCACCGACGGCGTGCACATCCTGGTCAACACTCCGGACCACTCGCAGAAGGCGCGCAACGTCGCCCACGACCCGCACGTGGCGCTGAACGTCGTCGACCCCGACAACACCAGCCGCTATTTCGCGGTGCGCGGCCGGGTCGTCGCGACCACGACCGAAGGCGGCGCGGAGAGCATCGACGAGATCTCCCGCAAGTACCTGGGCCGTCCCTATCCGAACTTCGGCGGGCACCCCCAGACGCGGATGATCCTCACCATCGAAGCCGACTCCATCCGCGGCACCGGCGGCCGCTAGCCGCCTGGGAAGCTAACCGTCCCGGTCGGCCAGGGCAGCCCGGACGCCGAGGACGGGCTGGCCGCCCCGCACACCGCAGTAGCCCACGTCCCAAGGCCAGTGGCCACGGTCGTCGGCGTGCACCAACTGCCGAGCCTGTATCCCGGTCCCGCACAACTCGACCGCGATCAGCAGGTGCGCGGCCGGCTCCGCGACCTCGACGATCTCGATCAGCGGGCCGCCGCGCAGGCGCATCTGCTGGCCGGGCTGAGGGGCGGCGGCGTGCATGACGTGGGCGGCGACACCGTTGAGCAGATCGGCGGCCCGCGTTAACGGCAGCCCGGTCACCACCAGTTCCGGGTGTCCGGCCGCGGTCAGGCCCACCGTGTAGGCCCAGGGCGGCCGCACGCGGTCACGCTCCACACCCTGCACGGCCCAGCCACAGTGGTCGATCAGCGCACGGATCTGTTCCAGGTACTCGTCTGACAAGCCGTCCGGATGGTCGCAGTACCAGCACATGAGGCACCTCCAGCAAAAACTTGGGGTTGCGACCATTGTGCGGACAGATACCGACAGTACGTTCGATCGAGCCCTGCGGGCTTTCCGGGCTCTGGCTGACGCATGATGAGTAGCCTGGATCGGGAGCAGCCTTCGTGGGGTAGGTCGCTCCGGCCCGGTGGCGGGAACACGCGGTTTCCTGGGCTGATAGCCGGTGATACCGGCGTGTAGCCGTGGTGAAGGCGGGGCCGTTTAGCGTCCTGGGCATGACAGCAACAGCAGCCATTGACGCCGCCGGACTGGTCAAGAGCTTCGGGCGGCTCCGTGCGGTCGACGGGATCGACCTTCAGGTGGGGCAGGGCGAGATCTTCGGCGTCCTCGGCCCCAACGGGGCGGGGAAGACGACCGCCCTGCGGATGCTCGCCACCCTGCTGCCGATCGACGCTGGGCAGGCCCGGATCTTCGGGGTGGACGTCACCCGCGAACCACACCGCATCCGTCAGCTGATCGGCATCACCGGTCAGTACGCGTCGGTGGACGAGGACCTGACCGCCACCGAGAACCTGTGGATGTTCGGCCGCATACAGGGGCTGCGGTCGGGCGACGCCCGCGCCAGCGCCAAGCGGCTGCTGGCCCAGTTCGACCTGGAGGAAGCGGCCGACAAGCCGATCGCGCAGTTCTCCGGGGGCATGCGCCGCCGCCTGGACCTGGCCGCGAGCCTGATCACCCGGCCGCCGCTGATCTTCCTGGACGAGCCGACCACCGGCCTCGACCCGCGCACCCGCGGGCAGATGTGGGACACGATCCGCAGCCTGGTCACCGAGGGCTGCACGGTCCTGCTCACCACCCAGTACCTGGACGAGGCCGATCAGCTGGCCGGGCGGATCGCGGTGATCGACCGGGGCCGCAAGGTCGCCGAGGGCACGCCCGACGAGCTGAAGGCCTCGGTCGGCAACTCGACCCTGCAGGTCCAGCTGGCCCAGGGCGCCGACCAGGAGCTGGCCCGGCAGATCGTGCAGAAGATCGCGGGCGCCGAGCCGGTCCTGACCCCCGAGTCGGGGCGGATGAACGTGCCCCTGGCCACCGCCGACCGAGCCGCTGACGTGCTGATCGGGTTCCGCCAGTCGGGAGTGACGATCACCTCGGTGAGCGTGGACAAGCCGACCCTGGACGAGGTCTTCTTCGCCATCACCGGCCACGGCGCCGAGGCGGAAGGCCACCCCCACCCTGCCGGTACCGGTACCTCCGGAGCCGAGGCCAGCCACGAGACCGTTCTGGAGACACAGTGACCACCATGACCACGAGCCCGGCGCCCACCGGCCCGGCCCCGCTCCGCATCATCGACCCGGACGCCGCGGTGGCGGGCACCCGCCCCCGCAACACCATCGCCGAGACCATCGGCCAGACGCTGATCATGGCCTGGCGGGCGCTGAAGAAGATGCGGCGCAACCCGGAGCAGTTCTTCGACGTCACCCTGCAGCCGCTGCTGTTCACGGCGATGTTCGCCTACATCTTCGGCGGCGCGATCTCCGGCAACGTGCACCGCTACCTGCCGCTGCTGATTCCCGGCATCGTGGCCCAGACCGTCCTCACCACCTGCATGTCCACGGGCGTTCAGCTACGTGAGGACATGGAGAAGGGCGTCTTCGACCGGTTCAAGGCGCTGCCCATGGCCCGGATCGCCCCGCTGGCCGGCCCGATGGTCGCGGACCTGGTCCGCTACCTGATCGCGGCCGGGCTGACGTTCGTGATGGGCGTGATCATCGGTTACCGTCCGGGCGGGGGTGCGCTCGGCGTGATCGGCGCGATCGTGCTCGCCATCTTCACCGGCTGGGCGCTGGCCTGGATCTTCACCTTCATCGGCACGATCGCCAAGAGCGCCCGGGCCGTCCAGGGAATGTCGTTCCTGTTCCTGTTCCCGCTCACCTTCCTCTCCAACGCCTTCGTGCCGGTGAACACCCTGCCGGGCTGGCTGGCGGCGTTCGTCAAGGTCAACCCGGTCTCGCACCTGGTCTCGGCCACGCGCGACCTGGCCAACCAGGGCGCCGTCACCGCTCAGGTGGGCTGGACGGTTCTGGCGGGCCTGGCCGTGATCCTGGTCTTCGCCCCGCTCTCGGTGCGCAGCTACCGACGGCACATGTAAGGCCAGCTCCCAGCCGGGCGGCACTCAACCGGGCAGCACTCAGCCGGCCTGCCCTCAACCGGGCAGCCGTCCCACCGCCAGCCGGGCCTGCGCCAGCAGGTCCGGCTGCGGGCAGTTCTGGTACTCGCCCTGCAACCGGGCCAGCACACCGGGCGCGGCCGCCTCGGCCGAGGGAGTGATCCGCTCCCAGCGCATGGTGGGGATCATGTGGTTGTAGGCGAACCGGTCGGCCAGCGCCAGCAGACGCAGCGCATCCTCGGGCGGAGCGGCCTGGCGCAGCAGGCTCCACACGCCCAGGGCGAACAGGACCAGTCCGGAGGCCGGGTAGTCGAGGTGCGGGTTTTCCGAGGCCATCAGCTTCAGCGCGCCGGTGCGGCAGATCTCGTAGAGCACCTCCCCGTGGGCAACGTCGTCGCCGGCCGCGAAGCGGGCGTGCGCGGCCAGCGCCATCGCCTCCCCGAACAGGGCCCACGGTTCCATGCCGGTCCGGGTCACGCCGGGCAGCTCGATGTCACGCATGCGGATCGTGCGATCCCGGTACAGCTTCAGGCCGGTCCCGACATCACCGGAGGCGAGGGCCAGTTCGGCCCGGCCCACCTGCCGGAACACGGCCGAGCCGAACGCCACCTCGCTCTCGGCCACCTGGTCCATCCGGTCCAGCTCGTCGGCCGCGTCCGCGAGCCGGCCCTCCCCGATCGCGCAGAACACCAGCAGCGTCCGCAGTTGCAGCTCGTCATCGCTGGCGCCGAGCCGCTGCATCACGGGCAGCGCGGTCAGGGCGTGCTCGATCGCGGCCGCGTGGTCACCGACGTGCATGGTCAGCTCGGCCAGCACGCTGTGCGGCATCGCGCGGGCCCACGGGCCGTCCTCGTCCCGGGTCAGGGCCAGCACACGCTGAATGTCCTCCAGCGCGCCGGCCGGGTCACCGGCGTTCTCGCGTTCGTGACCGAGCCACTGGCTGGCGGCGGCGGCCGTGTGCCGGTCCGGGTCGGCGGCTAGCGCCGCCAGCCGCTCGGCAAACCCGGCCGGGCCGCTCCCGCCGCCCGCGCTGGCCGCCCTGGCCCCGCTGGCGGCGTCGGCCGCGAGCCGGTGCGGAAAGCTGCCGGGGCCGGCCGAGTCGTAGGCCAGCAGCACCCGGATCAGGCCCGACAGGTAGGCATGGCCGTCCGGATCGGGTCCGAGCTCGCGCAGCAGGACCATCATCGGGCCCTCGGCCTCGTCGCCGCCGATCATCATCGAGTTGTTCAAGGTGATCGCGACCGCGGCCCGGGCCGGGCCGGCCAGGGCCGGCGGGGGCCGCCAGCCGTGCAGCGCTTCGGCGACCGCCCGGGCCAGGACAACCAGCCGGAGGTGCTCGCCACGCATCGTCCAGAGCAGCCCGAGCGCGGCCAGCAGCTGGACCAGCGAGTCGCAATCCCCGTCGTCGATCGCGCCGCGCAGCTCATCGGCCAGGTTGGTCTCCTCGGCGCTGAGCGCGTCGATCGCCGCGAACTGGCCCACGCCGGACATGCCCGCCTGCTGAGCGGACGCGTAGCCGGCCGCCCAGCGGCGCTGGGCGGCGCGGGCCTCGGCCTCCTTACCGGCCAGCACGAGCTGCCGCCGGCCGAACTCACGCACCGTCTCCAGCATCCGGTAACGAACTCCGGCCGCGACCTCCCGGACGCTCAGCAGCGACTGGTCGACCAGACCATCCACCGCGTCGAAGGCGCTGGCACCGAGTACGGTCTCGGCGGCCTCGAGCGTGAAGCCGTCGTGGAACAGGGCCAGCCGGCCCAGGGCGCGCCGCTCGTTCGCGTTCAGCAGGTTCCAGGACCACTCGATGACCGCGAGCAGGGTCTGGTGCCGGTCGGGCGCACTGCGGTCACCGCCGCGCAGCAGCGCGAACCGGTCCTCGAGGCGGCGGTCGATCTCCTC
>DASXJM010000159.1:0-1751 GCA_036497405.1 Streptosporangiaceae bacterium
ACCCCGTTCACGACCGGGATCCTGATCGGCATCGGCGAGACCCTGGCCGAGCGGGCCGAGTCGATCTTCGCCATCCGCCAGGTCGCCCGGGAGTACGCCGGTATCCAGGAAGTCATCGTGCAGAACTTCCGGGCCAAGCCGGATACCAAGATGCGGGGCGTGCCCGACGCCGAGCTGCAGGACCTGGCGGCCACGATCGCGGTGACCCGGCTGGTCCTGGGGCCCAAGGCCCGCATCCAGGCTCCGCCCAACCTGATCGGCGACGAGTATGGCCTGATCCTGCGGGCCGGCATCGACGACTGGGGCGGCGTGTCCCCGCTGACCCCGGACCACGTCAACCCCGAGCGCCCCTGGCCGCAGATCGACGAGCTGGCGACCCGAACCGCCGAGCTCGGTTTCACCCTGCGCGAGCGGCTGACGATCTACCCGCCCTACCTGCGCGAGCCCTGGCTCGACCCCCGCCTGGCCGGTCACGTCCAGGCCCTGGTCGACCCGGCCACCGGCCTGGCCAACGAGGACGCCCTGCCCCAGGGACGGCCCTGGCAAGAGCCGGACGGCGGCTGGCAGGAGGCGGGCCGGACCGACCTGTTCACCACGATCGACAGCACCGGCCGCACCAACGACCGGCGCGACGACTTCGCCGAGGTCTACGGCGACTGGGACGAGGTCAAGACCCGGCTGACGGCACCAACGGCCCCACCCCTCGACGCCGACGTCAAGGCCGCCCTGCGCCAGGCCGAGAAGGACCCGGCCACACTCCGCGACGATCAGGCCCTGGCCCTCCTCGCCGCCGAAGGCCCCGCGCTCGAAGCCCTGACCACGCTGGCCGACAACATCCGGCGCGACGTGATGGGCGACGACATCACCTACGTGGTCAACCGGAACATCAACTTCACCAACGTCTGCTACACCGGCTGCCGGTTCTGCGCGTTCGCCCAGCGGCGCACCGACGCCGACGCCTACACGCTGTCCCTGCAGCAGGTCGGCGACCGGGCCCAGGAGGCCTGGGAGGCGGGCGCGACCGAGGTCTGCATGCAGGGCGGCATCCACCCGGACCTGCCCGGCACGGCCTACTTCGAGATCGCGGCCGAGGTCAAGCGGCGCCAGCCGGACATGCACGTGCACGCGTTCTCACCGATGGAGGTGCTGAACGGCGCCTCCCGGACCGGGCTCCCGATCCGCGAGTGGCTGACCCGGGCCAAGGAAGCCGGGCTCAACTCGGTCCCGGGCACGGCCGCGGAGATCCTGGACGACGACGTCCGCTGGATCCTGACCAAGGGCAAGCTGCCCGCCAAGGACTGGATCGAGGTCATCTCCACCGCCCACGAGGTCGGCCTGCCCAGCTCGGCCACGATGATGTACGGGCACGTGGACACGCCCGCGCACTGGGTCGGGCACCTGCGGGTGATCCGCGGCATCCAGGAGCGGACGGGTGGCTTCACCGAGTTCGTCCTGCTGCCGTTCATCCACACCAGCGCCCCGATCTATCTGGCCGGCCTGGCCCGCCCGGGCCCGACCGCCCGCGAGAACCGCGCCGTGCACGCCGTGTCGCGGCTGATGCTGCACGGGGCGATCGATTCGATCCAGTGCTCCTGGGTCAAGCTCGGTGACGACCTGTGCCGGGACGTGCTGACCGGCGGGGCCAACGACATCGGCGGCACGCTGATGGAAGAGACCATCAGCCGGATGGCCGGGGCCGACAACGGCTCGTTCCGCACCATCACCCAGCTGGCCGAGATGGTCGCGCCCAC
>DASXJM010000160.1:0-13748 GCA_036497405.1 Streptosporangiaceae bacterium
CCCCGCTGGGCCTACGGCTTCGTCAAGCACCGCCGGGTGTCCCTGCGCAACCTGGTCAGCGAGGTCGGGGCCAAGGCGGCCATGGACGGCATCAGCAAGCAGGAGAAGATGATGCGTCCCGAGCTGTCCTGGGACGACTTCGCCTGGATGCGGGACCAGTGGGACGGCCCCCTGTACATCAAGGGCGTGCTGGACGCCGACGACGCCGAGAAGGCCGTCAGCCTCGGGGCCAACGGCGTGGTGGTGTCCAACCACGGCGGCCGCCAGCTCGACGGCGCGCTGGCCTCACTGGACGCCCTGCCCGCCATCGCCAGCCGGGTCGGTGACCGGGCCGAGGTGCTGCTCGATGGCGGGATCCGTCGCGGCACCGACGTGATCAAGGCGCTGTGCCTGGGCGCCACCGCGGTCTGCATCGGCCGGCCCTACTTCTACGGGCTGGCCGTGAACGGGCCGGCCGGAGCCCAGGACGTGGTCGAGATCCTCCGCCAGGAGATGACCCGGGCCATGACCCTGATGGGGGTCAAAAGCGTGAAAGACCTGGGCCCGGAGTGGCTGCTGCCCGCCGGCACGGCCATCACCTCCTGACCAGCTGACTGACCGTGCGCGGCCCGGCGGCCTGATCCGGCCGCGCCCGGCCGGGCGCGGCCGGCCCCCGCCGAGCGTGGGCTGGGCGGGCCAACCAACCCCGGCCGGGCAGGCAAAACCACCCCCGGCCGCCACCCCTGTACGGCCAAAGTATTTCATATATAATATCTCGAAGGTTGGTAGCTTGGGCTGCCCGTTCCAGCTGGCAGCTGCCGGAGCCGCGCCTCAAACGAAGATCACCCTGGAGGGGCCATGACGGTCATCGACACCACACAGCCACCGGGCGCGCCGCCTGTGACCGAGCGGATTCCGGTCCTTGACTCCGACGTCCACCAGAACCTGGGCATCGGCGACCAGCAGCTGCTCAAGCACCTGCCGGAGCGGTGGCAGCAGTACCTGAAGACCTATGGCATCCGGCACATCGCCACCGAGAAGGGGATCCCGCCCCAGCGCGAGTTCACCCACCGGCTGGACTCGATCGACCCCAGCGGCCGACCGACGTTCTTGCCCGACTTCACCCGCAAGCAGCTGCTGGACGAGTACGACATGAGCGCGGTCGTGCTGTCCAACGGCATGGGCATCAACCTGCCCCGCGGCGGCGGCAACTTCCCCGAGCAGCTGGCCATCGAGCTGGCCCGCGCCTTCAACGACGCGCACCGGGAGATCTGGCTCGAAGCCGACCCGCGCTTCTACGCTTCGATCCACCTGCCGTACGAGCACCCCGAGGCCGCGGTCAAGGAGATCCAGCGGGTCAAGGAGGGGGCGATGGGCGACCGCTACCCCTCCATCGTGCTCGAGCCCCGGGCCGAGTTCGGGATCGGCAACCCCAAGTACTGGCCGATCTACGAAGCCTGCCAGCACTACGATCTGCCGATCACGTTCCACACCTCCCCGGGGCGGCGGATGACCCCGTCCGGCGGCATCAACTACTACTTCGAGTGGCACTGCGGGATCGGGGGCCGCAACTTCCCGGTCTCCAGCAGCTTCATCTTCGAGGGCGTCTTCGAGCAGTTCCCCCAGCTGCGGGTGGCCCTGATCGAGCAGTCCTGGGCCTGGGCGGCGCCGTTCGCCTGGCGGCTGGACGAGTCGTGGAACATGCTCAAGGACGAGGTGCCGCACCTGAAGCGGGCCCCGTCGGAGTACTTCCGCGAGCACTTCTACTTCACCACCCAGCCCATGGAGGAGCCGGAGTCGTTCGAGGAGTTCCCGGTCCTGCTGAAGCAGTTCGAGGACACCATCGGGCCCGACCACCTGATGTTCTCCTCGGACTACCCGCACTGGGACTTCGACTCCCCGTACGAGTCGGTGCCGCAGTCGCTGCCGATCGAGCAGCGCCGCCGGATCCTGGGTGAGAACGGCAGCAAGTTCTACAACATCCCGCTCAAGGCGGGCAGCGGCATCGTGGCCGACCCGAACACCTGGAACGCTGCATGACGGCTAGTGGCCGGCCCCAGTTCGTGATGCGCAAGTACATCGGGCCACGGGTCGACGAGGTGCCGGTCGGCGGCCGGTTCATCGGCAACTTCGGGGGCCGCGACATCGGCATCCTGAACGTGGACGGCAAGTTCTACGCCTTCCTGCACCGCTGCCCGCACCTGTCCGGCCCGCTCTGCGAAGGCAGCGTGCTCGGCCTCGTCTACAGCAACGGCCCCGGCGACGTGCAGTTCGACAGCAAGCGCAAGATGCTGACCTGCCCGTGGCACGGCTGGGAGTTCGACCTGGAGACCGGCCAGTCGTACTGGAACCCGAACGGCCTGCGGGCCCGGCGCATGCCGGTCGAGGTCGAGACCGGGGCCAAGGTCGAAGCCGAGCTGGCCGACGGGACCGCTGTCCCGCTGGTCAAGGGCCCCTACGTGGCCGAGAAGTTCAAGGTCACGGTCGAGAGCGACTACCTGGTCGTGGCGATCCGTGAACGAGCCGATGCCGACGCCGATGCTGACGCCAGGGAGAACGCATGACCACCACCGTCGTCCAGGACACCGAGACCAGAAACAAGCTGTGGACCGGCCCGGTGATCGACTGCGACGTGCACGCCCAGGTGCCCAACCTGCAGACCCTGTTCAAGTACCAGTCGGAGCTGTGGATCCAGTGGGCCGAGGAGCGCGGCTGGCGGGGCCCGCCCGGGGTGCAGGACACCTACCCGGTCAACGTGCCGACCTCGTGCCGTCCGGAGTGGCGGCCCGAGTCCGGGCTGCCCGCCAGCGACGTCTCGATGCTCAAGCGGGACATCCTGGATCCCTGGAACGTCGACTACGCGGTCATGAACTGCTACTACGCGGTCGACTCGCTGCGCCACCCGGACTGGGCGGCCACGCTGGCCCGGTCGGTGAACGACTACGTGATCGAGGAGTGGTTCAGCAAGGACCCCCGGCTGGTCGGCTCGATCGTCATCCCGGCCCGGGACCCGGAGGCGGCGGCCAAGGAGATCGACCGGGTCGGCTCCCACCCGCAGTTCGTCCAGGTCCTGGTGCCGATCCGGTCCGAGCGGCTGTACGGGCAGCGGGTTCACCACCCGATGTACGACGCGATCGTCCGCAACGACCTGGTCATGGGCCTGCACTGGGGCGGCACGACCGAAGAGGCCCCGTCGACCAGCGGCTGGCCGTCCTGGTACGTGGAGGAGTACTCGGCCGAGATCCAGAGTTACGCGGCCCAGCTGCTCAGCATGATCGCCGAGGGCGTGTTCACCAAGTACTCCGACCTGCGGGTGTCGTTCCTGGAGAGCGGGTTCACCTGGCTGCCGGCCTGGGGCTGGCGGATGAACAAGGAGTGGAAGGGCCTGCGCCGGGAGATCCCCTGGGTCACCGAGCCGCCGCTGGACATCGTGCGCAAGCACTGCCGGTTCTCCATCGCCCCCACCGACGCGGGGCCGCCCGAGCAGATGGCCAACATCTTGCGCTGGCTCGGCCCGGAGAACCTGCTCATGTTCGCGACCGACTACCCGCACCGGCACGACGACGACCTGGGCGCCCTGCTGTCCCTGATGCCCGAGCAGCAGCAGGCCCAGGTCATGTCGGAGACCGCCCGCGAGTGGTACAAGCTGGGCCCGAAGAAATGAGAGCCGTGGTCGCCGACGCCATCGGTGACGCCGATGGCCTCCACTGGACCACCGTGCCCGACTCCCGGCCCCGGCGCGACGAGTGCGTGATCCGGGTCGAGGCCTGCGGGGCCTGCTGGCACGACGTGCTGGTGCGCAGCGGGGTCCGGACCCAGGGCACCGAGTTCCCGGTCATCCTCGGCCACGAGGTCGTCGGCGAGATCGTCGAGATCGGGGACGAGGTCACCGAGTTCGCGGTGGGGGACCGGGTGGTCACCGTGCAGCGCGAACGGGTCTGCGGCGCCTGCGACGAGTGCCGGTCGGGCCGGGAGACCAAGTGCGCCCGGCAGCGGTTCCTGGGCGACCTCGGCCTGAACGGCGGCTACGCCGAGCTGGTCGCGATCGCCGAGTCCAGCCTGGTCAAGGTGCCGGACAGCATCACCTCACCCGACGTGGCCATCGCCGCCTGCGTGGTCGGTACCCAGCTGAACGCGCTGCGGGACGTGGCCCGGCTGCAGATCGGCCAGTCGATCCTGATCACCGGGGCCGGCGGCGGCGTCGGCCTGCACGCGGTCCAGCTGGCCCGGTCCATGGGCGCCTTCGTCGTCGGGCTGACCAGCGCCGAGTCCAAGGTTGACTCGATCAAGCAGGCCGGAGCCCATGAGGTGGTGGCCTTCCAGCGCGGCACCGACTTCAGCGCGCAGGTCAAGGCGGCCACCGGTGGCCGCGGGGTCGACGTGGTGCTGGAGAACGTGGGCAGCGCGATCTTCACCTCCAGCGTGCGCTGCCTGGCCCCGCACGGCCAGATCGTGCTGATCGGGGAGATCACCCAGCAGCCGGTCTCCATCAGCCTGCAGGACTGGCGCCACCGTGACCTGCACATGGTCGTCGCGACCAGCACCAGCCGCCGCCAGCTCAAGGACGTGCTGAACATGGTGGCTCTGGGCCTGGTCACCCCGGTGGTCGACCGGACCATGCCCATGTCCGAGGCGGCCCAGGCGCACCGGCTGATGGAGGCCGGGGCCGTGACCGGCCGCCTGCTGCTGGTACCGGACGCCCACTGAGGCGCCCGGCACCAGCGATGACCCGTCCGTCGGGGAGAACGTCAGAGGATGGCCAGCGGGTTGGCGGGCGATCCCGTTCCGCCCTCCACCCGCAGCGGCGACGTCACGAACATGAAGTCGTCCCGGCCCAGCTCGGCGCACACCCCGGCCACCGGCTCCAGCAGCGCGTTGTCGATCAGGGCGATGCCGAACGCGAAGATCGCGCCGTGCACCGACCAGGGCACCCCCACCCCGTTCGGCCACAGGTCCATCATGTCCCAGACCAGCACGGACACGTCGTGCTCGCGGATGAACTCCAGGCAGGAGGCGTGCAGGCCGGGCCGGTCGGGGCCGTGCACCTGACCGGGCGGGGCGGTGGAGACGTCGCCGGTGCCCCAGGGGCGGCCGTTGTCGCGGGCCCACGCCTCCCGGCCCGAGTAGACCACCAGCGCGTCGCCCGGGGTGACCTCGATCCCGCGGGACCGGCAGATCTGCTCCAGTTCCCAGCCGTGCACCGGGGCATCCTGGGTCACGTAGTCGGTGCCGCGGAACCGGGGCACGTCCAGCAGGACCCCGCGGGTCACGAGGCCGTCGCGCCAGTTGTCGATCTGGCCGAACGTCGCTCCCTTGAACGTGATCACGTCGTCGGGCTGGCGCCCGTTGTACAGGCCGTTCTCGTCCCACACGTGGCAGAGCGCGTCGATGTGGGTCGACTGCTGACCGTGGTAGGAGATGCCGTAGAAGTCGGTGGCGGCGCCGCCGTTCTCCCGCACCCCCCGGTCCATGTAGTGAATGGCCGGCTTGGGGTTGCCCGCCCCGGGCTCCTTGGGGAACGGCCGGCTCAGCGAGACCGACCGGCCGGACCGCACCAGCGAGGCGGCCTGAACGCGCTTCTCCGGCGTGATCAGGTTGATCGCGCCCAGTTCGTCGTCGTCGCCCCAGCGACCCCAGTTGTTGCGTTCCCGCAGGTAGTGCTCGGTGTCCGCCTTGGTGAATGTCCGGCCGTTCACGCTCGCTTCTGCCATGAAGCCACGCTGCCTTCCCGTATTCGATCTGTGATATCATATATTAAACCTGAGTCGGGGCAGCCCGGCAATGCGGTAGGGCGGTGCTGATCTCCATGTGCAGTGCTGATTATCGGGCTGATCATCGGGCTGATCATCGGGCTGATCATCGGGCCGGGCGTGACCTGGGGCGGCTTGGGGTGGGCCCCAACCTGGCCTACCTGATGGATCTGGTCGCCGACCCGGCCGCGGCCCGCCGGATCATGGCCGCGGCGGCGGCGCTGCGGACGATCGGCCACCTGGCCGCCCCGGTCAACCCCCTGCCCGAGCTGGACCCGCCCCTGGAGCCCAGCCTGGTCAAGCAGCTGGAGTGGCTGGCCACCGACTCGTTCGAGGAGTTCGCGGGGCTGCCGGCCGCGCTGACCGGGGGACCGCTGGCCGACGACGCCGAAGACGCCCAG
Source organism: Streptosporangiaceae bacterium (assembly GCA_036497405.1). Lineage (GTDB taxonomy): Bacteria > Actinomycetota > Actinomycetes > Streptosporangiales > Streptosporangiaceae > Bog-532. The sequence goes on from DASXJM010000160.1 coordinate 6,131, forward strand.
GACGCCCTGTCCCGGCTGCGGCAGATCTACCTGGGACCGGCCGGGTACGAGTTCGGGCACCTGCGGGACAGTGCCCGGCGCGAGTGGCTGGAGGAACGGGTGGAAGCCCGGCCCGGCCCGCCGTTCCCCGACCCGCTGGCCCGGTCGGTGCTGGCCCGGCTGGCCCGGACCGAAGGCTTCGAGCGCTACCTGCAGCGGGCCTTCGTGGGGGAGAAGCGGTTCTCGCTCGAGGGCACCGACATGATCGTCCCGATGCTCGAGCGGGTGGTCGAGCTGGCCTACGGCGACGGCTTCGGGACCGTGGTCTTCGGCACGGTCTCGCGCGGGCGGCTGAACCTGATCGCCCAGCTGTTCGGGGCCGACCCCGGCCAGCTGTTCGCCGCCTTCGACAAGACCGCCGACCCGGTGCCGCTCGGCGACGTGAAGTACCACCAGGGCGGCGAGACCCAGTACCGGGCCGCCCCGGACGGCCGCCCGATGCGGCTGATCATGCTGCCCAACCCCAGCCACCTGGAGTTCGTCACCCCGGTCGCGCTCGGGCTGGCCCGGGCCCGGCAGGACGCCCAGCCGGGCGACCCCGGGGCGGCCCTGCCGGTGCTGACCCACGGTGACGCCGCCTTCGCCGGGCAGGGCATCGTGGCCGAGTCGTTCAACCTGACCCGGCTGCCGGCCTACATCACCGGCGGCACCGTGCACATCATGATGAACAACCAGGTCGGCTTCACCACCGATCCGGCCGACGGGCGGTCCACCCGCTACGCCACCGACCTGGCCCGGGGCTTCGACATCCCGATCGTGCACGTGAACGCGGACGACCCCGAGGCCTGCATCCGGGCCGTCGAGCTGGCCTATGCCTACCGGATGACGTTCGGCGCCGACTTCATGGTCGACCTGGTCGGTTACCGGCGCCGCGGTCACCAGGAGGTGGACGATCCCTCGTTCACCCAGCCCCGGCAGTCCCAGCTCATCGACGCCCACCCCACCGTGTACTCGCTCTACGCCACCGCCCTGGCTGCCCGCGGGGTGATCGCCCCCGGCCGCGGGGCCGAGCTCGAGGCCGAGGTGGCCGAGGAGTTCCGGGCCGCCCGCGACACCCGCCAGCCCGGGCCGGAACGCTATCCCGGCGGCACGCCCGGTGATCCGCTGCCCGCGCCGCTGGCCACCGGGGTCCCGGCCGGCCGGCTGCACGCCCTGAACCAGGCCCTGGCCGCGATTCCGTCCGGCTTCGCCGCCGCGGCCAAGCTCGACCGCCGGGTACTCGATCCCCGCCGCCAGCTCGGCCAGGTGTCCTGGGCCCACGCCGAGTCGCTGGCCTGGGGGTCCCTGCTCCAGGATGGGATCTCGGTCCGGGTCAGCGGCGAGGACGCCGAGCGCGGCACGTTCGCCCAGCGGCACGCGGTCTGGCACGACACCACCGCCGGCAGCACCTACACCCCGCTCCAGCACGTCCCCGGAGCCACCGGGCAGTTCACCATCGCCAACTCGCCGCTGACCGAGACCGCGACCCTGGCCTTCGAATACGGCTATTCCATCGAGCGGCCGCGCTCGGTGTCGGTGTGGGAAGCCCAGTTCGGTGACTTCGCCAACGTGGCCCAGCCCATCATCGATCAGTTCGTGATGGCCGGAAGCTACCGCTGGGGCCACCACCCGTCGCTGGTCCTGCTGCTGCCGCACGGCCTGGAAGGCCAGGGGGCCGAGCACTCCAGTGCCCGCCCGGAACGGTTCCTCCAGCTGGCCGCCGAGAACAACGCCTGGATCGTGAACTGCTCGACCGCCGCCCAGTACTTCCACGCCCTGCGCCAGCACGCGCTGGCCCCGGGCCCGGCCCGCCCGCTGATCGTGTTCACCCCCAAGCGGCTGCTGCGCGACCCGGCCGCCGCGTCCGGCGCCGACGAGCTGAGCAGCGGCCAGTTCCGGCCGATCCTGACCCGCGTGCTCGGCACCCCCGGGCCGGAGCCGGTGCGGCTGCTGCTCTACACCGGCAAGATCGGGGCTGAGCTGCCCACGGCCCACGAGGCTCAGGGGGCTGGCCCCGTCCTGCTGCTGTCGGTGGAGCAGCTGTACCCGCTCCCGGCCGCCGAGATCGCGGCCGCGATCTCGGCCGCGCCCGCCCTGGCCGAGGTGGCCTGGGTTCAGGAAGAGCCGGAGAACATGGGCGCCTGGCCGTCGGTCAAGGACGCGCTGGCCGCGGCGATCGGCCGGCCGCTGCGCTATCTCGGGCGCCCGGCCCGGGTGGTCCCGGCCCAGGGCTCGAATGCCTACCACCAGCGCGAGCAGGAGGCGCTCATCGCCGCCGCGCTGGCGGCCCCGGGCGCCCCAGCCCCCGGCGCCCCGGCCCCGGGCGCCCCGACCAACGAGGAGAGCGTTTGATGTCAGAGGTCGCCATGAATGGGGCGCCCCCCGAGGCCAGCACGAGCGCGGGCAGCAACGGCCGCCCGGAAAAGCGGGTCCGGCTCAGCCGCCGGCGCCAGGTCATCGCCCAGCGGCTGATGGAAGCCCAGCAGACCGCGGCCATGCTGACCACGTTCAACGAAGTCGACATGTCGGCCGTCCTGGCCGTCCGGGCCAGCCTGCAAGAGGAGTTCCGGGAGCGCTACGGGGTGAAGCTCGGCCTGATGAGCTTCTTCACCAAGGCCGCGGTCAGCGCGCTCAGGCAGTTCCCCAACGTCAACGCGGAACTGCAGGACAAGGACCTGATCCTCAAGGAGTACTACGACATCAACGTCGCGGTGAACACCGACGACGGGCTGGTGGTCCCGGTCGTGCGTCACGCCGACCAGCGGTCGTTCGCCGGGATCGAGAAGGAGATCGAGCGGCTGGCCCAGGCGGCCCGCAACCGGACGCTCGGCGTCGACGACCTGGTCGGCGGGACGTTCACGATCACCAACGGCGGCATCTTCGGCAACTTGTTCTCCACGCCGATCCGCAACGTGCCGCAGGTCGGCATCCTCGGCGTGCACAAGATCATGGACCGGCCCATCGCGGTCGATGGCCAGGTCGTGATCAGGCCGATGATGTACATCGCCCTCTCCTACGACCATCGCATCATCGACGGCCGCGAATCGGTCGGCTTCCTGGCCTGGGTCAAGAAGTGCATCGAGAACCCGAACATCTTGCTGGTCGAGGACTAGCACCATTCACGATTGGGGGCTTACGCCAATGAAGGTTCGCCTGGAGTCGGCGACGTGCGAGGGCTTCGGCACCTGTGCCAACCACGCGCCCAACCTGTTCGAGCTCGACGAGTGGGGCTACGCGATCCTCAAGAACGACGGCCAGGTGCCCGCGGGCGAGGAGGCCCTGGCCCGCCGGGCCATCATCGACTGCCCGGTGCACGCGATCATCACCACCGAGGAGTGACCGCCATGTCCACCACAACTCAGCCCGACCGGAACAGCACTGACCTCGCGGCCGACGCCGCCGCCATCCGCGCCACCGACCAGCAGCGTTGCGCGGCGATCGGGAACCGGGACCGGGCCGCGCTCAGCGCCACGCTGAGCGAGGACCTGAGCTACCTGCACTCCACCGGCCTGCGGGACAACAAAGAGTCCTACATCGTCATGTCGATCGAGAGGACGCCCCGGACGATCAGCCGCGGCGAGACCGAGGTCCTGCTCTACGGCGACATCGCCGTGGTCCGCGGCGACTACCAGATCCACATCGAGCCCGATGCCGAGTACCCGGACGGGCGCCACACCAATGCCTCCGGCCTGCAGGTGTGGCGGCGTGAGGACGGCACCTGGCGGCTGTTCCTGCACCAGGGCACCGCCTACCCGAAACCGGCTGCCTGACGTGGAGCTACCCGACCTCAAGGGCAAGGTGGCCGTGGTCACCGGGGGCGGCTCCGGCATCGGCCGGGCCATCGCCGACGGCTTCGCGGCCCAGGGCGCGCGGGTCGCGGTCCTGGGCCGGACCCCCGGGCGGCTGGCGGCGGCCGCCGATGCCATCACCGGCCGCGGGGGCGAGGCGGCCGCCGTGACCTGCGACGTTGGCGACGAGGACCAGGTCCAGCGGGCCGTCGCCGCCGTCCTGGACCGGTTCGGCCAGATCGACGTGCTGGTCAACAACGCCGGCTTCGGCTCCGACCAGCCGGCCCGGGTGGCCGACCTCGAACTGTCCGAATGGAACCGGGTACTGGCCACCACGCTGACCGGGACCATGCTGATGTCCAAGCACGTGGCCCGGTCCATGACCGCGCGCCGCGACGGTGCCATCGTCAACGTGACCTCGCTGGCGGGCAAGCTGCCCCGGGTCGGGATGGCCCCGTACTGCGCGGCCAAGGCCGGGGCCGAGCACCTGACCCGGGTACTGGCCCTGGAACTGGCCGCCGATCACATCCGGGTCAACGCGGTCAGCCCCGGCACCACCCGCACCGAGCACCTCGACGGCCACCTCAGCGACGCCGGGGCCAGCTACGACGAGCGGGTCACCGGCAGCCTGGCCCGGTTCCGGTCGCCGATCATCCTGGGCCGGGTCAGCGACCCCGAGGACCAGGCCGAGGCCGTGCTGTTCCTGGCTTCGGCCTCGGCCAGCTTCATCACTGGCCAGATCCTCTACGTCGACGGCGGCGCCGGCATCATCTGAGCCCGACGGGCGTCCGGCCTACCGGCCCGTCTGCGACCTAATGATGTCGTGGGCGGCCCGGTAGGCCAGGGCGCAGATCGTGCCGGTCGGCCCGGTCCCGGTGCCCTGCGGGATGGCCGAGCCGCCCGCCACCCACACGTTGCCGCAGTCCCACATCCGCAGCCACGGGCTGACCACCGAGGTGGCCGGGTCGGCGCCCATGATGGCCCCGCCGGTGTTGTGGGTGGACTGGTAGACGGCGGTGTTGAAGTGCTCGGGCAGGCCGGGCGGGGGCACCACCTCGTCCGGGTCCATGGCCGCCACGATCTGCGCGACCTTCCCGGACATGAACTCATACATCCGCCGGTCGTTCTCGCCCCAGTCGAAGGTGATCCGCAGCAGCGGCAGCCCGTAGCTGTCGGTGTAGGTGGGGTCCAGGTCCAGGTAATGATGGCGGTGGGGGAGGATCGCGCCGTGGCCGACCACGGTGACGAACCGGTCGTACCACTTCCCGATGGCCCGCTTCCACTCCGCACCCCAGCGGGGCGTGCCGGGCGGGACCGGGATCCCGGCCAGCGGCCCGGCCGCCCGGTTGCTGGTCCAGATCAGCCCGCCGTCCAGGAACCCCAGCCCGGTGTGGTCGAAGTTGTCCGCGTTGTACTCGGCGATCGCGTAGCCGATGGCGGGCGAGCCCACGTAGTTCTGGAACGTCCGCCCGGCGAACAGCGCGTGGCTGTGGAACCCGAAGTTGTAGCCGTAGTTCTTGCCGACCGATCCGGTCCCGGTGACCGGGTCGTACGGCCTGCCCAGGCCGGAGTTCAGCAGCAGCCGGGTGTTGTTCAGGGCGTAGGCGCTGAGCACCACGGCCCCGGCCCGCAGTTCGTGCCGGACCCCGTCGGCGTCGAAGTAGCGCACCCCGCGGGCGCTGGCCCCGTCGTGCAGGACCTCGGTCACCGTGCAGCCGGCCCGGACCTCGAAGCGCCCGGTCCGCCGGGCCACCGGCAGCACGGTCACCAGCGCGTCGGCCTTGGCCCCGAACTCGCACGGCGCCCCGGCGCAGTAGCCGCAGTAGGTGCAGGCCTGGCGGGCGATGCCGTCCGGGTTGACGTAGTCCTGGGACAGCGCCGAACTGGGCACCGGGAACGGTCGGTACCCGAGCCGTTCGGTCGTGTCGCGGAACAGGGACGGCCCGGGCAGCGCCCGCATCGGCGGCACCGGGAAGTCGCCCGAGCGGGGCGCCTCGAACGGGTTGCCGCCCGGCTGGAGCTGGCCGTTGATGTTGCCGGCCCGCCCGCCGACCCCGGCCATCTTCTCGAACTGGTCGTAGAACGGGGCCAGATCGGCGTAGCCGATGCCCCAGTCGGCGATGGTGGCACCGTCCGGGATGGCCCCGGCGCCGTACCGGGCCGTGATCGCGGTGCGGGGCATGAAGTCGTACTCGGGGAACCGCCAGGCCATGCCCCCGTACAGCAGGCTCGACCCGCCCACCCCGGTACCGGGGGTGAACGCCCCGGCCCGCCGCAGCGGCAGCGCGTTTTCGCTCAGGTCGTGCCGCAGGGTCCAGGTCTCGGTGTCGGTGGCCTGGGTGTGCTCCAGCCGCTTGATCCGCAGCTCGTCCCGGCTGCCCGCGAACGCGCCCGCCGTCCCGTCGTGGTCCGGGCCGCGTTCCAGGCCCAGCACGTCCAGCCCGGCCTTGGTCAGCTCGGCGGCGATGATGCCGCCCACCCAGCCCAGCCCGACCACGATGACGTCGGGCTCGCCGCCGCTCACGCGCGACCCTCCTCGGCCGGGGCCAGGTCCCCGGGGGATTCGGCGTGCTCGCCCGGGCCGGGGAAGCCGAGCCAGGCCCAGGCCTCGCCGCCGCGGTTCCCGCCGTAGCTGGGGTCGCTGAACACGCCTTCCACGCAGGTCTCCAGCAGCAGCGCGAAGAACTGGGCCGCGTCCAGGCCCGGGGGAGTGGCCACCGCGCCCCGCTCCAGGTCGGCCAGCACCTGATCCTGCTGGCTGGCCGGCAGCCCGGCGAACGATGCCCCGTGCTCGCGGACCGCGTGCTCGTCCACGGCGGCCAGCCCGAGCCTGAACGCTTCGACGGGAGGCAGGGCCGACTGGACGCCGTGCCCGGCGTGCGGGGGTGAGATGAACGGTGGCTGCCGGTACATTCGTGCGCCCTGGCCCCACGGCCCGGCCAGCTGGCCCAGGACGTACGGGACCACCCCCAGCTCGCGGCCGCCCGCGCAGCCGTCACCCGGGGGGAACACCCGGTCGGCGATACCAGCCAGCGTGGCCACGGCCGCCTCCGGCAAGACCTCGCCCGGGGAGCTCATTGGACCCGGTTCTCGATGGCGCCGATGCCCTCGATCTCGACCCGGACCACGGAGCCTCCGGTCAGGAAGCGTTTGGTCGGCAACCCGACCCCGGCCGGGGTGCCGGTGCTGATCAGGTCGCCGGGCCGGAGCGTGGTCCGGTGCGAAAGGAAACTGATGACGTGCGGCACCGGCCAAATCTGGTCCGAGGTACGGGCCTCCTGCCGCAGCTCGCCATCGACCCAGGTCCGCAGGGCCAGATCCTGCGGATCAGCGAACTCATCCAGGGTGGCCAGCACCGGGCCGGTGGGCAGGAAGGTGTCGAAGCTCTTGCCGGCCGACACGTTGGCCTGCTGGCCCTCGATCCAGCCCAGCTGGACGTCCCGGGCGCTGACGTCGTTGCTGATCGTGTAGCCCGCGATGTGGTCCCAGGCCTGGTCCTCGCTGATCGCGGTGGCGGTGGCCCCGATGACCACGCACAGCTCACCCTCGTAGTCGACGCAGTCCGGGGCCACGGCCGGGCGGCGGATGTCGTCGTACGGGCCGGTCACCGCGGTCGGCGCGATCAGGACGGTGAACGGTTCGGTGGTCGGGTCGTTCCCGGTTTCGATGCGATGGTCGTGGTAGGCCTTGCCCACGATCCACACCTTGGGGGGCCGGGGCACCGGGGCCAGCAACGTGGTTCCGGCCCGGGGGACCACCCCGGAACCGGCCGCCTGTGCCAGCGACGTCACGGTCTCGCCCGCCGCCAGGGC
>DASXJM010000161.1:0-4061 GCA_036497405.1 Streptosporangiaceae bacterium
TCGGACTCGAAGTCCCAGCCGGTGCCCTGCAGGTACTCCCAGCCGCGGCCCGCGGGCGGGGCCAGCGTCCGCATGGTCTCGAACCGGCCGTCCTTCTCCACCGCCACCACGGTGATCGTGGGGTGCAGCCGGACCCGCTGCTGGATCGCGGTGGTGGCCCCGTCGGCGTAGAACTTGCACTCGCGCACCTGGTGCAGGGACGCGTCCACGTGATCGACGCCGTCCCGGGCCAGCAGCGCCGTGCTCCAGCCGGCCAGCCGGGCCACCTTGTCGGTGGCGGTCACGTCGAACGGGTCGATGTCGTAGGCCGACACCCAGGTCACGTCGCCGTGGGCGGGCTCCGGGGCCAGCTCGATGCGCTCGGTGTTCATGGCCGCGGACACCCGGGCCACCTCGACCGCCTCCCGGGCCGCCTGCGCGGCCGCGTCCGGGGTCAGGTCCACGGCGGAGGCGAACCCCCAGGTGCCGTCGACCACCACCCGGACCGCGAGGCCGAGATCGTCGGCGTCGAACAGCGTTTCCAGGTTCCCGTCCGACAAGCCGATGTGCTGGCTGCGGATCTGCTCGGCGCGGAAGTCGGCGTGCCCGGCGCCGAGGTCAGCGGCCTGCTGCATGGCCGCGTCCGCCAGCTCCCGCAGCGGGAGCGCGGTGAACTGGGAATTCACTTCGTGCTGGCCACCATGAGTCACGGGAGCAACCTACCGGATACGCTCACCACGGTTATCGGCACGTATCGGCACGCTGACGTGGAGGTGGCAGGCCAGATGGGACGATCGGTCCTGGTGACGGGAGGAAACCGGGGGATTGGGCTGGCCATTGCCCGGCGGCTGGCCGCCGACGGCGACAGGGTCACGGTCACCTCGCGGGCCGGTGACCCGGTCGAGGACCTGGCCGTGGTCCGCTGCGACGTGCAGGACACCGCGTCGGTGGACGCCGCGTTCAGCCAGGTCGAGAAGGAGCAGGGACCGGTCGAGGTGCTGGTGGCCAACGCCGGCATCAACCACGACCAGCTGCTGGCCCTGATGAGCGAGGACGACTTCACGTCCGTGCTCGACACCAACCTGACCGGCGCCTACCGGGTGACCAAGCGGGCGGTGCGCGGCATGATCCGCGCCCGCCGCGGCCGGTTGATCTACATCTCGTCGGTGGTTGGCCTGCTCGGCTCGGCCGGGCAGGCCAACTACGCCGCCTCCAAGGCGGGGCTGGTCGGCTTCGCCCGGTCCACCGCCCGCGAGCTGGGCTCGCGCGGCATCACGGCCAACGTGGTCGCGCCCGGGTTCGTGGAGAGCGACATGACCGCCGCGCTGTCCGACGACCGCAAGACCGCCATCCTGGGCCAGGTTCCGCTGGGCCGGTACGCGGCCGGGCACGAGGTGGCCGGGGTGGTGTCCTTCCTGGCCGGTGACGACGCCGGCTATATCACCGGGGCGGTCATCCCGGTCGACGGCGGCCTGGGCATGGGCCACTGAGCCAGTTAGGAGATACTGACCGGCATGGGAATCCTGGCGGGCAAGCGCATCCTGGTCACCGGTGTCCTCACCGACAGCTCGATCGCGTTCCACGTGGCCAAGGTGGCCCAGGACGAGGGCGCGACCGTGGTGCTGACCGGTTTCGGGCGGATGAGCCTGGTCGAGCGGATCGCCAAGCGGCTGCCCGAGCCACCTCCGGTCATCGAGCTGGACGTGGCCAACGAGGAGCACCTGGCCACGCTGGCCGACCGGGTCGGCCAGCACGTGGACGGGCTGGACGGGGTGCTGCACGCCATCGCGTTCGCCCCGCAGGACGCTCTGGGCGGCAACTTCCTGAACACCAGCTGGGCTGACGTGGCGACGGCGGTGCACGTGTCTGCGTACTCGCTGAAGGCCCTGGCCATGGCCGCGCGGCCGCTGATGAAGGACGGCGGGTCGATCGTCGGCCTGGACTTCGACGCCAGCCACGCCTGGCCCGGTTACGACTGGATGGGGGTGGCCAAGGCCGGGCTGGAGTCGACCGCCCGCTACCTGGCCCGGGACCTGGGCGCGGAGAAGATCCGGGTCAACCTGGTGTCGGCCGGGCCGCTGCGCACGATGGCGGCCAAGAGCATCCCCGGGTTCGACAAGTTCGAAGGCCTGTGGGGTGACCGGGCCCCGCTGGGCTGGGACATCACCGACCCGGGCCCGGCCGCACGGGCCTGCGCGGCCCTGCTGTCGGACTGGTTCCCGGCCACCAGCGGCGAGATCGTGCACGTCGACGGCGGCGCCCACGCCATCGGCGGCTAACCCCGCAGCCTGATCAGGCAGGCGGCCGGGGCCTCGGGCAGGGCGACCAGCGCCTCACCAGCGGCCGGGTCCCAGCTGACCTGGGCCGGGCCCTCAGCGGGGTAGAGCACCTCGGCCCGGGCCGATTGGCCGCGCAGGTGGGGGAGGGGCAGCCGCGCGGCGTCAGCCCCGCCGGGCGGACGGCGCCAGGTGGTCAGGTAGGTCGCGTCTGGCGTCCGCAAGGCCAGGGCCAGCCACGGGTCGTCCCAGCCGGGCGGCCCGAGCGGCCACAGCGGGACCGCCTGGGCCAGGTCGGACCGGATCGCGCGGTAGACCGTGATCGCCGCGGCCACCAGGTGCTGCTGCGCCGGGCTCATCCGGTCCAGGTGACCGGACAGGTGGATCCGCCCCAGCAGCGCGCTGCCCAGGGTGAAGGCGATCTCGGCGTCGCTGAATTCGGGCTGCGGGTAGGCCCAGACCGCGCCCTGCTCCGGGGGGACGGTGGCCGGTGCGGCCGCGGCGATGGCCGCGTAGCGCAGCAGGTCCTGCTGGTCGCTGGTGGACTGGAGCTGGAGCCGGGCCAGCAGCGCGTGGTCGGCCCGCATCCCGCCCGACGCGCAGTTCTCCAGCACCAGCCCCGGATGGCGGTCCAGCACCGCGTCCAGCCAGGCCAGGTGGGCCCGGTTGTGCCCGAGCAGCCCGGCCCCGGGGCTGACCGTACCGGGGCCGCCCCCGCCCAGGTCGGTGCCGGGGCCGGCGTTGATGTTGTAGTCCAGCTTGAGGTAGCCCACGCCGAGGTCGCCCACCAGCCGGTCCACCACCTGGTCCAGGTGCTGGACCGCGGCCGGGTGCCGCAGGTCCAGGTGGTAGCGGCCGTGCTCCACCACCCGCTGCCCGTCCCGGGCCAGGAACGCCGCGGGCGGAAGCCGGTCCGCGACCGGGCTGCGCACCCCTACCACTTCAGGCTCCAGCCACAGCCCGGGCACCATGCCGTGATCCCTGATGTCATCCAGTACCAGGCTCAGCCCGCCCGGGAACCGGCTGACCGCGGGCTGCCATTCGCCGACCGTGTCCCACCACGGCTCACCGGCCTCGGCGTACCAGCCGGCGTCGATGCAGAAGTACTCGGCGCCGACGGCCCCCGCCGCCCGGATCAGGGGGCGCAGCCGCTCGGTGCTCGGGTCCCCCATCAGCGTATTCATGTAATCGTTGAAGATCACGGGCAGGCGCTGATGGTCGGGATGGGGGCGGCGGGTGGCCCGGCGCCCCGACGTCAGCGCGGCCAGGGCGCCGTCGAAGCCGGCGTCGCTGACGGCCACGGCGGCCGGGACCGTGGTGAACGCCTGGCCCGGGGCCAGGGTCACCCGCCACTGGTGTTCGGTGTCGGCCGGGCCGAGCACGGCCAGGTAGGCGGCTCCGTCCCGCTCGCCCACCTGCCAGTGCCAGGCGCCCTGGTGCTCGACCTGCCACAGCCAGGTCCGCCCGGTGGATCGCCCGCTGGATCGCCCGGTGGATCGCGTGGCCAGGGCGCCCATGGGCAGGTACCGGCCGGACGACCAGCTGCCCAGGCTGGTCCGGCCGAAGCAGCCCCGCGGGTGGGCCGAGCCCCGGGGCGGCCCGAGGTCCGGCAGCAGGTCACGCAGGGCCTGGGCGGTCCAGCGCCCCTCGGCCAGCCAGTCGTTCCCGGCCCACCACACGTCCAGCTCGGCGGGGTCACCCACCGCCCCGAGCAGAAACGACGTCACCGACGTCACGGTCAGCGGGGCCGGGCCCGCGTTGACCAGCCGCACCCACGAGCGGACCGTGCCGGTGCCGTCCAGGATC
>DASXJM010000162.1:0-4083 GCA_036497405.1 Streptosporangiaceae bacterium
CCGATGGCAGCCAACCGGCCCCGGCCCAGAATCAGGTCCAGAAGACGGACGACCACGATCGCCGCGGTGGCGCTGACCGCCGGGCTGGCGCTGACCGCGGCCGCCTGCTCCAGCAGCGGCTCGGGCGGTGGTGGGGGCGGGGGCGCCACCACCCTGAAGATGATCACCTGGGTCAACCCGCCCGCGGTCCAGGCCCTGAAGAAGATCAACACCGAGTTTCACCAGAAGTACCCGAACATCACGGTCAAGCTGCAGACCGCGGCCAACGTGAACGGCCCCTACGCGACCCTGCTCCAGCAGACCGTGAACTCCAGCAGCGCCGACATCGTGACCTCGGTGCTGCCGCTGCAGTCCCCGCTCCCGCTCAACCCGACCCGCAGGAACGAGAGCCCGTGGCAGTTCTTCACCACCAGCGGGGCGTTCGCCGACCTGACCGGGCAGAGCTTCCTCAGCAACTACAAGCCCTCCGAGGTCGGGGACGAGACGTACAAGGGCAAGGTCTACGGGCTGGTGTCCGGCACCTACCAGGAGGGCGTCTTCTACAACAAGCAGACGTTCGCCAAGTACCACCTGAGCGTGCCCACCACCTACAACCAGTTCCTGGCCCTGTGCCAGACCCTCAAGTCCAAGGGCGTGCAGCCGCTGTACACCGCGCTGGGCAACGTCGGCCCGGTCTACCTGCAGTTCATGTACTACGAGGCCATGATCGACCTGTGGTACCCGCACGCCCCGGGCGGGAACCTGGCCACCGCGCTGGAGAAGGGCACGGCCAAGTGGACCGACCCGCTGTTCGTCCAGGCCATGAACGAGGAGAAGGCGGTGGCCAAGTACCTGGAGCCGAACTACACCGGCGTTCCGTGGGAGAGCATGCCGGGCGACTTCGCCAGCGGCAAGGGCGCCATGCTGCTCGACGGGTCCTGGGACCTGCCCCTCATCCAGCAGGCCAACGCCAAGGTTCAGGTCGGGTTCTTCCCGCTGCCGTTCAGCAACACCGCCGCCGACAACCAGCCCTACGTGAGCGACAACCTGACCTTCTCGGTGCTGAACGCCTCGCCCAACAAGGCCGCGGCCGAGAAGTGGCTGGCGTTCTTCTCCACGCCGTCGATCTACTCCCAGTACGTGAACATCACCGGGATCTCGCCCAGCCAGAAGACCGGCTCGTTCAGCGGCTACGCGGCCAAGGCCATGGGCACCTGGTTCGGCAAGGGCGTCAACCAGAACGTTTCCTACCCGCCGCTCGGGCCCAGCAACGGCTACTACGACCAGCAGGCCAACTGGCCGAACCTGCAGCTGAGCGTCATCCAGGGCAAGGAGACCGCCCAGCAGGCGGCGGCCACCTACGCCAAGGACTGGACGGCCCCGTGACCGGACACAGCGCCACGGGGTGGGCCGTGACGGGGCCGCGGGCCTCGTGAGCGTGCAAGACACCGAACCGGGGTTCCGGCCTGCCGCCGGGACCCCGGACCCGGCGGGCGGCCCGGGCGGGCGGCCGGACCCGGCGCGGGTCCGGCGCCGGCCGGCCCGGCTGCTCAGCCGGGGCTCCCGCATCAGCATGTGGGCCGGGCTGCTGGTCGCCCTGGCCGTGTACCTGCTGTTCGGCATCGTGCCCATGCTCGGCAACGTGGTCATGTCGTTCACCGACTACACCGAGCTGCCGGGCGCGCCCGTGCACAACGTGGGCTTCTCCAACTACACGGCCATGGGGACCAGCAACGCCCCCGGCTTCACCCAGGCCGTGGTGGCCACCCTGGTCTTCGTGGTCGCGGTCACCGTCGGCCAGAACGTGCTGGCCCTGCTGTTCGCGCACCGTCTGCAGGCCACCGGCCGGTTCGCGGCCCTGGGCCGGGTCCTGGTGTTCCTGCCGATCGCGCTCGGGGTCACGATCGTCGGCCTGCTCTGGATCCTGATCTTCAACCCGCAGGAGGGCCCGGCCGCCTCCTTCCTGAACCTGTTCGGCCTGCACTCGGCGTTCTTCGGCTCCAGCGGCTGGGCCCTGCCGCTGGTCATCTTCGTGCAGATCTGGCAGAACGCCGGCTTCTCGACCCTGGTCTTCATCGGCGGCCTGCGGGCCATCGACCCCCAGATCTACGAGGCGGCTGGTATCGACGGGATCGGGGCCTGGCGACGGTTGCGCCGGATCACGTTCCCGCTGCTGGCTCCCTCGATCACCGCCAACGTGCTGCTGGCCGTGGTCGGCGCGTTCACCACCTACAACCTGATCTACGTGCTGACCCAGGGCCAGTACGGCACGCAGACCCTGGGCATGCTGGCCTTCAACGCGGCGTTCGGCACGGCCGAGGCCAACCTCGGCTACGGCGCCGCCGTCAGCGTGGCCCTGTTCCTGATGACGCTGATCGTGGCCCTGCCCCTGATGGGCCTGCTCCGGCTGCGCGAACGGAGGCTGTTCGGATGACCCCGGCTCGGATGACCCCGGCGGGGCGAGGGTCCCTGCGCCACCCGCAGCTGGTCAGCCGGATCTGCATCGGCGTGCTGGTGGCGATCTTGTTCGTGCTGCCGATCCTGTACGTGCTGATGATCGCGTTCGAGTCGCCCAGGCACTTCCTGAACTCGCCGCTGACCCCGGGCTCGGTCATCGCCAGCAACTTCAGCCAGGCCTGGTCCCAGGCCGACCTGGGCGTCCAGCTGCTCAACACCGTCCTGTACTCGGTGGTGGCCTCGGCCCTGTCCACGTTCGGCGGCCTGCTGATCGCGTTCCCGATCGCCCGCCGCCTGCTGCGCGGGCACTCGCTGCTGTACACGTTCATGTTCCTGGGGCTGTTCCTGCCGTTCTCGGTCATCCCGCTGTTCGCCGAGGCCCGCATGCTCAGCCTGTACAACAACCGTCCCGGGTACATCCTGCTGCACGTGGAGCCGGGGCTGCCGCTGGCGGTGATCCTGCTGGTGGCGGCGATCAGCTCGATCCCGGCCGAACTGGACGAGGCGGCCTGGATGGAGGGTTCGGGGTACCTGTCCTACCTGACCCGGGTGGTGGTCCCGCTGATCCGGCCCGCGCTGCTCATCGCGTTCCTGTACGGCCTGCTCAACGTGTGGAACGACATCATCGGCCCGGTCGTGCTGCTGACCAACCCGAGCCTGTTCCCGGTCACCCGCGGCATCTACAACTTCTTCGGCGCCGACGAGAGCAAGTGGACCCTGCTGGCCGCCGGCATCGTCATCGCCAGCCTGCCGGTGGTGATCCTGTTCGCCGCCTGCCAGCGCCAGATCAACCAGGCCTCGCTGGTCGGCTCGGTCAAGGGCTAGTCAGGGGCTCGTTGCGGGCGGGGGTTCGGTCTTCGGGTGCCGGGTCCGGCCGCGTACCCGTTTGGCCTGGGCGGCGGCGTAGGTCCGCTCCAGCGCGTCGAGGGTGCCAGGGATGTCGCGCTGGGCCAGCATGACGAACAGGCAGTCGATCACCGTCAGCTGCGCGATCCGGCTGGTCATGGCGCCGGAACGGAACGCCGTTTCCCGGGCCGCGGTCAGCAGCACCAGGTCCGCGT
The DNA here is from genome assembly GCA_036497405.1 of Streptosporangiaceae bacterium. Classification (GTDB taxonomy): domain Bacteria; phylum Actinomycetota; class Actinomycetes; order Streptosporangiales; family Streptosporangiaceae; genus Bog-532. Next base: position 3,498 of record DASXJM010000162.1, read on the forward strand.
TCTCGGTGATCGGTGACCACGGGAAGTTGGTGATGGCCACCGTGGTCGCGCCGTTCGACCGCGCCTCGGCCAGGGCCTCGATGGTGTCCACGGTGGTGCCGGTGTGCGACAGCCCGACCGCGACGTCCCCGGGGTGGCGCAGCGCCGCCGACGTGGCCGCCATGTGCGGGTCGGGGAAGGCGTAGGCCGGCCGCGAGATGCGCTGTAGCTTCATCTGCAGGTCCAGGGCCACGAACCCGCTGGCCCCGACCCCGTACACGTCGATCCGGGGCGCCGCCGCCAGCGCGTCCACCACCTCGGTCAAGATCCCGGCGTCCAGCCGGCTGGCGGTGTCGGTGACCGCGGCCGCGTCGGCGAAGGCGACCTTCTTGGTGATGGTGACCGGATCATCGTCGGCGTTGATGTCGCTGGACACCGTGACCGAGACCCGCTCGTCCTCGTGGGCCACCGCCCCGGCCAGCGCCAGCCGCAGGTCCGGATACCCGCGCAGCCCGACCGCGCGGCAGAACCGCACCACGCTGGTGGCCGACGTGCCACAGGCGCTGGCCAGCTCGGAGATGCTCCGCCAGGCCACCCCGGCCGGATC
>DASXJM010000163.1:0-3576 GCA_036497405.1 Streptosporangiaceae bacterium
GACCCGGGCACCGATGCCGTCGGCGGCCAGCTGGTCGGCGGCGGCCAGGGCCTCGTGCAGGGTCACCCCCGCGCCGATCAGCGTCACCGCGTCGTCCGGGCTGGACCGCAGCACCTTGGACCCGCCGATGGGGAACTTCTCCCCGGTCGCGTAGAGCACCGGGTAGGCGCCCCGGGTGGTGCGCAGGTAGCTGACCCCGGTCCGGTCGGCCATGGCCCGCACCAGGGCGGCGGTGCTGGTGGCGTCGCTGGGGTAGAGCACGGTCGAGTCGTGCACCGCGCGCATCATGGCCAGGTCTTCCAGGGCCATCTGGGACGGCCCGTCGGCGCCGATCTCCACGCCGGCGTGGGACCCGGACAACCGGATGTTCGAGCGAGAGATGGACGCCATCCGGATGAAGTCGTAGGCGCGGCTCAGGAAGGCGGCGAAGGTGGAGGCGAACGGCACGTAGTGGCGCACGGCCAGCCCGACCGCCGAGGCCACCATCTGCTGCTCGGCGATGTACATCTCGAAGTAGCGCTCCGGGAACAGGTGCGCGAACTCGTCGGCGTGGGTCGAGTTGCTGACCTCGCCGTCCAGCGCCACCACCCGCGGGTTGTCGGCCCCGAGCGCGGCCAGCGCGTCACCGTAGGCCTTGCGGGTGGCCACCTTGTCCCCGACCTCGTACCGGGCCGACGGCACATCGCCCTCGGGCGCGGTCGGGTCCAGGCTGGGATCGTGGTCGGGGGCCGGACCGGGCAAGGGCCCGCGCACGGTCAGGTTCCGCTCCCCGCCCAGCTCGGCCACGGCCCGCTCGGCCATGTCAGCCGGGAACGGCTTGCCGTGCCAGCCCTCGTGGTCCTCGACTTCGGAGAACCCGCGGCCCTTGATCGTGCGGGCCAGGATCACCGTCGGCTGCGGGACCGCCCCGTCGGTAGCGGTGGTGAAGGCCTGGTCGATCTGTTCCAGGTTGTGCCCGTCGATCTCCAGCACCCGGGCCCCGAACGCCGCCGCCCGGCGGGCGTACCGGTCCAGGTCCCACTCCCACTCGGTGGGTCCCCGCTGTCCGAGCCGGTTGACGTCGACGATCGCGATCAGGTTGGACAGCTCGTAGAACGACGCCTTGTCCAGGGCCTCCCAGATCGAGCCTTCGGCGATCTCGCTGTCGCCGCACAGGACCCACACGTGGTAGGGCAGCCGGTCCAGGTACTTGCCGGCCAGCCCGACCCCCACCCCGTCCGGCAGGCCCTGCCCGAGCGAGCCGGTGGCCACGTCGACCCAGGGCAGCACCGGAGTCGGGTGGCCCTCCAGCCGGGCCCCGAACCGCCGGTACTGGGTCATCAGCTCGTCGTCGGAGACCACCCCGACGGCCTTGTACACCGAGTACAGCAGCGGCGACGCGTGCCCCTTGGAGAAGATCAGATGGTCGTTGCTGGCGTTGCCCGGGTTGTCCCAGTCGTAGCGCAGGTGCCGCCCGACCAGCACCGCCAGCAGATCGGCGGCGGACATGCTCGAGGTCGGGTGACCCGAGCCGGCGCTGGTGCTGGAGCGGACCGAATCAACCCGCAGCTGCGCGGCCAGCTCGGCCGCCTGGGCCAGGTCGATCCCGGTGAGCGACGGAGTACTGCCCATGACGGACTCCTTTGCTGGCTCTTTGCTTGGTGATTGAATCTTGCCGCACACGTCAAGGTGACCTCAGGTCAGCCTCCCGGTATCACGACCGGCACGGCAACCCCCGCGTGACCACGGCCGGGCGACGGTGGCTCAGCGGGGCGCGGGCCGGTAGGTGCGCCGGAACTGGTCGTCGCTGACCGGCCAGCGCTCGCCGCCGTAGCCTTCGACCACCCAGTCCCCGGCCTGGGCCACGGCCCGGCCTTCTATGGTCTGCAGCACCCGGGCCTCGTCGACCTGCCAGGCCAGATAGCTGCCGGTGCGGCGCCACCGCTCGCCGCCGAGGTGCTCGTGGCTGACCACGAATTCGGCGTCCCGGACCGTCCGCTCGTCGCCGGAGTCGTCCAGCACCCGCCAGTCGCCCGGGTTTCCGGCCAGCTCGTCACCGGACCGTCGCTTCCACGTCCGCCGGGTCTGCAGTTTCCGGGCTCGCACGGTGCCGACCCGCTCGTAGCGGGCGGCGTGGGCCGGGCCGCCGGGCGGCACGACCGGCACGAAGCCGACCCCTTCCAGTCGGGCCAGGTGGCCGCGCAGGTAGTCGATCTGGGCCCGGCGTTCGTCCTCAGGCAGCTCGGTCCAGGGAACCACCCGGCGATTGACGAGTCCCGGCCGGGCGCCCCGGGCGCGGTGGTGTGACCCGTCCGCGGACCAGCCTGCCTCCAGACGCCGCCGGTACCAGCGGGTGTGCTCGGCCCGGGTGATCTCGGCCAGCTCCCGCTCGCTCAGCTCGATGATGCTCCCGGGTGCGACCGAGCGCTGCGGCATCCAGCGCCGACCCTGACCGACCACCGCGGTCATGATCGACCGGACCTGCAGGATGTTGTCCTGGCGGAGGAACTCGTCCAGCTCGGTCCAGGACTGGCGGGCCGGGGCCTGCGGCTCTTGCGGGGCGGTGGGATGGCTCAGGCGGTAGCACTCGTGCCAGTGCCGGGCCACCCGGGTCCAGACGTCTTCCGGCACCTGGCCGTCCACCATTAAGGCGCGCTGGAACGGATGCAGCTGGTCGAAGATGGCGTCGCTCATGCCCGCTCCGTCCGAGGTCAGCACGAACACCGGAATGCCGGGATGCAGCCGGGCCACCCGCCCGGCTTCGTGCATCGTATCTTCGGCCAACCCGTCGACGATGGCAACCGCGCTCTCGGCCGCCGTCTCGGGCGGCAGACCATCCAGAAGCCGCAGAAGTTCGTCCTCCCACCGGGACGGCCGTTCGGTTATCCGCGGCAACGCCTCCGCCACCGAGGCCGGGGAGGTGGCCAGATACTCGCGCCGCAGGTCGTTGGCCCGCTGGTTGAGCAGGATCACCCGGTCCACCGGGAACGGGACCGGCCCCTGGCCGTTCAGGGACGGATGGGCGGCGGCCAGGAGTTCGTGCTGCTCCCAGGCCCGGTGCCCCAGCTCCAGCAGCGTCGAGAGCGCGAGGCTGCTGTCCCCGCACAGCAGCAACTGGCGCGCCCCGGTGTGCAGGATCCGGTCGGCCAGCGCGCTGGCCGTCGACTCATGCGGACAGAGCGCGTCCGCGAACCAGTGGCTGGAGATGCCGCTGTGCAGCCCCCGCCAGTGATCCGCGTGCCGGGGGTCATCGACCCGGACGACCAGGTGTGGCTGGCGTTCTGGGTTCGGCCGCCGGTACCGGCGGCTCAGGATGCCGGTGATGGCTTCCAGGGCGGCTTCGTTCTCGGCCAGGCTGCCCCGCACCGCGTAGACATAACTGAGCGCGCACCCCCGCCACCCGGTGATGATCGGCCGCAGAATGCGGTCGCTGGCTGGGTCGCCCACCATGACGTGCGCCCCGGTCTCGCGCGCTTCTTCCAGCAGGGAATGGTTCGCGTCGGGCTCGATGACCACGATCCGGCCCGGCCTTCCGGTCTCGGCCAGCCTCCGCAGCAGCGGCATCGTGAGTGGATCCAGCCCGGTGAAGATGGTGGC
>DASXJM010000164.1:0-7911 GCA_036497405.1 Streptosporangiaceae bacterium
CCCAGCCGGGCGCTGGTCACGAACGAGATCTCGGCTCCGGCCGCCACCGTCACCTGGCCGTGGCTGTTGCAGGCGCAGGCGAACGCGGTGTCGGCCAGCATGAACAGGTAGCCGCCGTGCGCGATGTCGTGCCCGTTGACCATGGCGCGGGTGATCCGCATCCGGACCTCGGCCGTACCGGGCCCGGTCCGCAGCAGCTCCATGCCCAGCGAGCGTGAGGCGACGTCGCTGTTGAACATCACCTCGGCCTGACCAGCCATGACAATCCTCTCGACGGTCTCCCGACTGACCGAACGGACGGTAATTAATCTAGCCTTTCGCGACCGAGGTTCGGAAGCTAGTATGGGTAATTAATTTCCGAACGGTCGGTCGGTAAATCGCGCCGGTGGGTGCCGGTGGGTGGGCGACGGTCGGTTGCCGGGCTGGGCCGGGCGGCGATGGGTGACGATCGGATGGCGGAGACCGGAGGGTGGCCCAGGAAGGTGGCACAGATGAGTCAGGATGGCGCGCCGGTGCTGCGCAGCTACACCGGGGGCAGCTGGCGGACCGGCGACGGCGAGGGGGCGCCGCTGCGGGACGCGGTGACCGGGGAGCTGATCGCCCGGGTCAGCTCGGCCGGGCTCGATATGGGCGGCGCCCTGGACCATGGGCGCCGGGTGGGCGGGCCGGGGCTGCGCGAACTGACGTTCCATCAGCGGGCGGGGCTGCTCAAGGCGCTGGCGGGCCAGCTGCGGGAGCATCGACCGGAGCTTTACGCACTGTCGGCCCGGGCCGGATCGACGCGAAGGGATGCGACCTTCGATATCGATGGAGGCATCGCGGTCCTCAACGCCTACGCGGGTATCGGGCGGCGCGAACTCCCCAACGACGTTGTGTACGTGGACGGCGCGGTGCAGCCGCTGAGCAAGGGCGGGACGTTCGCGGGGCAGCACATCGGTACCTCCCGGCGGGGGGTCGCGGTCCAGATCAACGCGTTCAACTTCCCGGTCTGGGGGCCGCTGGAGAAGCTGGCCCCGGCGTTCCTGGCCGGGATGCCGAGCCTGATCAAGCCGGCCAGCCAGACCGCGCACCTGACCGAGAAGCTGGTCGAGCTGATCGTGGCCTCCGGGCTGCTGCCCGAGGGCACCGTGCAGCTGATCTGCGGCAGCGCGGGCGACCTGCTCGATCACCTGAACGAGCAGGACATGGTGTCGTTCACCGGGTCGGCCGCCACCGCCCAGCGGCTGCGCACCCACCCGGCCGTGGTCCGGCACGCGGTGCCGTTCAACGCCGAGGCCGACTCGCTGAACTGCTCGATCCTGGGCCGGGACGCCACCCCGGGTACGGCCGAGTTCGGGCTGTACGTGGACCAGCTGGTGACCGAGATGACGGTCAAGGCCGGGCAGAAGTGCACCGCGATCCGGCGCGCCTTCGTGCCCGCCGACCGGCTCGACGAGGTGACCGCGGCGGTCAGCGAGAAGCTGGCTCAGATCGTCGTCGGCCACCCGGCCGACCCGGCGGTCGAGATGGGCGCGCTGGCCAGCCTGGAACAGCGCGAGGAGGTCCGCCGGTCGCTGAAGGCGCTGGCCGCGGCGGGGAGGATCGTGTCCGGCGACCCCGAGCACGTCGAGGTGACCGGGGCCGACGCCGAGCGGGGCGCGTTCCTGGCCCCGATCCTGCTCCGGGCCGACGACAGCGATCGGGCCGAGCCACACGAGGTGGAGGCGTTCGGGCCGGTGGCGACGCTGCTGCCGTACCGGAGCACCGAGCAGGTGATCGCGCTGGCCGCGCGCGGGCAGGGCAGCCTGGCCGGATCGGTGGTGACCGGCGACGCCGAGTTTGCCCGGGACGTCGTGCTCGGGGTGGCGCCGTGGCACGGAAGGCTGCTGGTGCTCGACGCCGACGATGCCCGCGAGTCGACCGGGCACGGCTCACCGCTGCCGGCCTTGGTCCACGGCGGTCCGGGCCGGGCCGGGGGCGGCTCGGAGCTCGGGGGCGTGGAGGCGGTCCGGCATCACCTGCAGCGGACCGCGGTCCAGGCCAGCCCGGCCATGCTGACCGCGATCACCGGCCGCTGGGTCCCGGGCGCGCCCCGGTCCGAGGGCACGCATCCGTTCCGCAAGTCCCTGGCTGAGCTGCGGGTGGGCGACACCGTGACCGCCGGGCCGCGCCCGGTGACCCGGGACGACATCGACCACTTCGCCGAGTTCACCGGGGACACCTTCTACGCCCACACCGACGAGGAGGCGGCCGCGGCCAACCCGCTGTTCGGCGGGATCGTGGCCCACGGTTACCTGGTGGTCTCGTTCGCGGCGGGCCTGTTCGTCTCGCCCGAGCCCGGGCCGGTGCTGGCCAACTACGGGCTGGAGAACCTGCGCTTCCTGACCCCGGTCAAGGCGGGCGACGAGCTGACCGTGACCCTGACCGCCAAGCAGATCACCCCGCGCGAGAACGCCGAGTACGGCGAGGTGCGCTGGGACGCCGACGTGACCAACGGCGGCGGCGAGTCGGTGGCCCGCTACGACGTGCTGACCCTGGTGGCGAAGGAGCTGAAGTCATGACGGCCGACCTGGAGGCGGGCCTGGAGCAGCGGTTCGAGGAGACCATCGCCCGCGACCAGCGGGTTGAGCCGCGGGACTGGGTGCCGGACAAGTACCGGGCCTCGATGATCCGGCAGATCGCCCAGCACGCGCACTCGGAGATCATCGGCATGCAGCCGGAGGGCAACTGGATCACCCGGGCCCCCTCGCTGCGGCGCAAGGCCATCTTGCTGGCCAAGGTGCAGGATGAGGCGGGCCACGGGCTGTACCTGTACTCGGCGGCCGAGACCCTGGGCGCGGACCGGGACGACCTGACCGACCGGCTGATCACCGGCCGCCAGAAGTACTCCTCGATCTTCAACTACCCCACGCTGAGCTTCGCCGACGTGGGGGTGATCGGCTGGCTGGTGGACGGGGCCGCGATCTGCAACCAGGTGCCGCTGTGCCGCTGCTCCTACGGCCCCTACGCCCGGGCCATGATCCGCATCTGCAAGGAGGAGTCGTTCCACCAGCGGCAGGGCTTCGAGCTGCTGATGACGATGATGCGGGGCACCGGCGGGCAGCGCGAGATGGTGCAGGACGCGGTGAACCGGTGGTGGTGGCCCTCGCTGATGATGTTCGGGCCGCCGGACGCGGAATCGGCCAACACGGCCCAGTCCATGGCCTGGAAGATCAAGCGGCACACCAACGACCAGCTGCGGCAGCGGTTCGTGGACATGACCGTGCCGCAGGCCGAGGCGCTCGGGGTCAGCCTGCCCGACCCGGACCTGCGCTGGAACGCCGAGCGGGGCGAGCACGACTTCGGCGCGGTCGACTGGGACGAGTTCAAGCAGGTCGTGTCGGGGAACGGGCCCTGCAACGCGGAGCGGGTGGCGCAGCGGCGGCAGGCCCACGAGGCCGGGGCCTGGGTCCGCGAGGCAGCCGCGGCGCACGCGGCCAAGCAGGCCGAACGGGCCGGGAAAGAGGCGGCGCCGTGAGCGCGGAGGAAGCTTCCGGGGGTAGGGCCGGGTGGCCGTTGTGGGAGGTGTTCGTACGCGGCAAGCGGGGGCTCAACCACGTGCACGTGGGCTCGCTGCACGCGGCCGACGCCGAGATGGCCCTGCACCACGCGCGCGACCTGTACACCCGGCGCAACGAGGGCGTGAGCATCTGGGTGGTGCCGTCGGCCGCGATCACCGCGTCCTCGCCGGACGAGAAGGACCCGTTCTTCGCCCCGTCCGGCGACAAGGTGTACCGGCACCCGACGTTCTACGAGATCCCCGACGACGTCCCGCACATGTGAGCTGGTCATGACCTCGCACAGTGTTTCTGAAGGCAACGTGTACGACGACAACGTGTACGACGCGATCACCGAGGCCAGCGACGACGCGCGCTGGGCGTTCGGCACCGGTTTCAGCGACCCGCTGGCCGGCATCGACACCACCGTCCCGGACGGGGTGGACGGCGCCGACCTGGCCGCCTACTCCCTGATGCTGGCGGACGACGCGCTGATCATGTCGCACCGGCTGCAGCAGTGGTGCACCAACGCCCCCGAACTGGAGGACGAGGTCGCGCTGGCCAACATCGGGCTGGACCTGCTCGGCCAGGCCCGGCTGCTGCTGGCCCGGGCCGGGGCGGCCGACGGCAGCGGGCGGGACGAGGACACGCTGGCCTTCCACCGGGACGAGCACGAGTTCCGCAACGTCCGGCTGGCCGAGCTGGAGAACGGGGACTTCGGTGAGCTGATCGCCCGGCTCCTGGTGTTCTCGGTGTGGCGGCTGGCCCTGCTGGCCCGGCTCACCGGCTCGCGCGACACCGTCCTGGCGGCGGTGGCGGCCAAAGGGGTCAAGGAGGTCACCTACCACCGCGACTACGCGGCCCAGTGGCTGATCCGGCTCGGCGACGGCACCGATTTCTCCCAGAAGCGGGCGCAAGCCGGGCTGACCGAAATCTGGCCCTACGTGGCCGAGCTGTTCGTCGCGGGGCCGGTCGAAGAGCGGCTGGCGGCGGCCGGAGCCGGGGTCGCGCCGGACGGACTGCGCGAGGAGTTTGACCAGGTCATGGGCCAGGTACTGGCGGCCGGCGGGCTGGCCTGGCCGGAGGTTCCTGAGCGGGCCGGAGTGTCCGGTCAGACCGGGCGCGACGGCGTGCACACCGAAGCCATGGGGTATCTCCTGGCCGAAATGCAGAGCATTGCCCGCGCGCATCCGGGAGCAACGTGGTAACCCTATATAACGAACTGATAAAGGGAAGCCGAGCGACCGGAGGTGCCGATGTGACCGAAGGGGACAGAGTGACCCAAGGGGCTGCCGTGGGGCGGGCGAGACCGCGGGCCGTGACCGAGGCGGAGGCGCGGCCGAACGCGCGGGCGGTGACGGAGGCTGAGCCGCGGCCGAGCGCGCGGGCGGTGGCGGAGGCGGTGACCGACCCCGAGCTGCCCATGCTGACCCTGGCCGACCTGGGCGTGCTGCGCGAGGTGACCGAGGACGGCGACACGGTGACCGTGGCCATCACGCCGACCTACAGTGGCTGCCCGGCCCTGGACACCATGCGGGACGACCTGGTGCACGACCTGCAGCAAGCCGGGTACGGCCCGGTTGAGGTGCACACGGTGCTCACCCCGGTCTGGAGCAGCGACTGGATCAGCGCCGAGGGCCGCCGCAAGCTGACCGCGGCCGGGATCGCCCCGCCTGGCAACGCGCCGACCCACCGCGACGGCGGAACGGTGCCGCTCACGCTCAGCCTGCCCAGCCGGCACGTGCACTGTCCCCACTGCGGTTCGGCCGACACCGGGCTGGTGTCCTACTTCGGCGCCACCGCGTGCCGATCGCTCTACAGCTGCTGCACCTGCTCGGAGCCGTTCGAGCACGTCAAGGAGATCTGAGCCATGACCGTGGCCAGCCCCCCGGCCCGGCCGGCGTCCCGGCTGCGCGGCGAGTTTCACTCGCTGCGGGTGGCCGAGGTCAGCCGGCTGTGCGAGGACGCGGCGGCCATCACCTTCGACGTGCCGGACGAGCTGGCCCCGGCCTACGCCTTCCAGGCCGGCCAGTCGCTGACCCTGCGCCGCCGGGACGGCGAGCGGGAAGAGCGGCGGTCGTACTCGATCTGCGCGCCGGCCGGGGCCCGGCCGCGGATCGGCGTGCGCGAGGTGCCGGACGGGCTGTTCTCGACCTGGCTCGTGCACCAGGTCCGGCCGGGCGACGAGATCGAAGTCGGCACGCCGACCGGCGCGTTCACCCCGGACCTGACCGAGCCCGGCCACCACGTGCTGATCGCGGCGGGCTCCGGGATCACCCCGGTGCTGTCGATCGCGGCCACCGTGCTGAACGCCCCCTTGGGCGACCCGGCCTCGGCGGTGACCGTGTTCTACGGCAACCGGCACACCGAGACCGTGATGTTCGCCGACGAGCTGGCCGACCTCAAGGACCGCTACCCGGCCCGGCTGGAACTGGTGCACGTGCTGTCCCGCGAGCCGCGCGAGGCCGAGCTGTTCAGCGGCCGGCTGGACCCGGACCGGCTCGGCAGCCTGCTGGACGGGCTGGTCGACGTGGACCACGTGGCCCACTGGTGGCTGTGCGGGCCGTTCGAGATGGTGACCGCCACCCGCGACCTGCTGACCGCGCGCGGAGTGCCCGCGGACCGCGTCCACCGCGAGCTGTTCTACGCCGGTGACGAGCCGCCGGAGCCGGTCAAGCACACCGAAGCCCCGGTGGAAGGCCTGGTCACCGAGGCCACGATCACCCTGGACGGCCGGTCCACCACCATCGCCCTGCCCCGCGACACCACCGTGCTGGAGGGGGCCCAGCGGTCCCGCCCCGACCTGCCGTTCGCCTGCAAGGGCGGGGTGTGCGGCACCTGCCGGGCCAAGGTCACCGCGGGCCAGGTCCACCTGCGGCGGAACTTCGCGCTGGAGGATTCGGAACTGGCCGAGGGCTTCGTGCTGACCTGCCAGTCGCTGCCGGTCTCGGACACCCTCGCGGTCAGCTACGACGCCTGAGCGCCTACTTGTCCACGGGCACCAGGGTCCGGGCGGGATGGGCGCGGGTCTCGGCTTCGTCCAGCATGGCGGCGGCCACGGTGGCCCGGCTGACCCGGGCCGGGAACGGGCGCCGGGGCGCGCCGGGCAGGTCCAGGGTGCTGCGGTCCGGGCTGAGCGGGCCGTCGGACAGCGGGCCACAGTGGAACACCGCCCCGCCCGCGGCCAGCACGGCCTGATCGGCACCGACCCGGTCCGGCAGTTCGGCCCGCATGAACGTGCTGAGCAGGGTCCGGGTCAGCCAGCCCGCGGCCCGGGCCGAGGCCCCGGTGCCGAAGGCGCCCATCCAGACGATGTACTCGGGCTGAGCGGCCACCGCCGCCTGCGCCCCGGCCAGCCGGACGTCGCCGTGCTCGCCGTCGACCAGGCCCAGCCCGGACAGCACTAGCTGGGCGCCCTTGAGGGCGGTGGCGATCTGCTCGGGATCCAGCACGTCGGCGGGCACGCGGTGAAGGCGGGCGGCCGTGCCCTGGTCTCCGGTGGGTGGCTCCAGGCGCTCGGGGTGCCGGGCGATGGCGGTGACCTCGTGTCCGCGTTCGAGGGCCTGGCGGGTCAGTTCCCGGCCGGTGCCGCCGGTGGCGCCGAGGATGGTGAGGTTCATGCGGTCACCGTGGCAGTTGGGATTGCTGTGGCTGCTGAAGCCAGCACGTCGAGCGCGGCGGCGTGCAGGCCCGGGGCCGAGATCAGCACGTCCGGGGCGCCGGGCCGCCAGGGCTGGCCGCGCAGGTCGGTGGCGATCCCGCCGGCCTCGGTGACCAGCAGCGATCCGGCGGCGACGCCGGGCAGGTCCGGCTGGTACTGCCAGAACAGGTCGTAGTGCCCGGCCGCGATGGCCAGCAGCGGGAACGTGGTCGGGATCGTGTTGCGGACCAGGAGGGCCCGGCCGAGCATGGCCTCGATCGAGGCGGCCGTGCGCCGGTTCTGCTCCGGCCCGCCGTCGGCCTGGCTCATGGTGGCGATGGCCGCGTCCAGGCTGATCTTGGCCGAGGTGGTGAGCGGTTCGCCGTTTCGCTGGGCGCCGCCGCCGCGGACCACCGTGTACGTCAGGTCGCCGACCGGCTGGTAGACCACGGCCAGCACCGGCTCGTTGTCGCGGATGAGGATGGCGCTGACCGCCCACCCGGGCAGGCCATGGACGAAGTTGACGCCGCCTTCGGCCCCGTCGGCCACCCACCACTCGCCGTCTGGCAGCGGCGCGCCGCTGTCCTCTTCTTCCTCCCCGGCCCAGCGAGCCCCCGGCCGGGCTCTGGTGAGCGCGGCTTCGAGGATGGCGCGGGACTCCGCCTCGATGGCGCGGCCGGCCTGGTACATGGCGGCCCGGGTGTCGGGGCGGGCGGCGGTGGAGTACTGCTCGCGGAGGCGGTCGCCGGCGGCGCG
>DASXJM010000165.1:0-6893 GCA_036497405.1 Streptosporangiaceae bacterium
CACGTAGCCGCCGTAGTCGGCGTAGTAGGTGGCGTCGGTGGCCTTGGAGTTGGCCGGGATCTTGCTCCAGCTGGCCACCTTGTAGGGGGCGAGCAGGCCCTGCTGGTCGGCCTTGACCGCGAACGCGGTGCCCATGTCGAGGACGTCGGGAGCGCGGCTCTGGCCCTTGAGCTGGGTCATCGCGTTGATCTCGTCCTGGCTGGACCCGTCCGGGTTGGCATCGTTGATCTTGATGCCGTACTTGGCCGTGAAGTCCTTCATGATCGTGCCGTAGTTGGCCCAGTCGGCCGGCAGCGTGATGACGTTCAGCGTGCCTTCCTTCTTGGCCGCCTTGACCAGGGCACTCATGCCACCGGCCGCGCTCAGTGAGCTGGCGGTGGACACGTCCTTGCTGCTGGTGCTGCCGCCGCCACCCCCAGAGGAGCCGCTGCTGCTGCATCCAGCCGCGAATATGAGGCTGCCGGCCGCGGCGGTGGCCACGACCGCATACTTTGCGCGCAAAATTCCCTCCCAGGTCCATGCGAACGGTCCACATCATGGCTAGACAAGTTGGCCTGGGAGTGGCCGCTCGATGACCGGGCCAGGGCTGGCCGGTGACTGAAGGAGGGCCAGAACGTATCGATTTGGGCTACTCGACCGGAATTTCCTTGTTGATCAATGAAAGGTCGACGCCCTGGCGGTTGCGGACGATCCGGGCCACCACGTAGATGGCGATGGCCAGCAGGTACATGCAGGCCATGTAGATCAGCGAGGACGGCTTGTTCACCGCGTACAGGTCGTTGGACAGCCACTCGTAGAGGCTGAAGCCGATGAGCCCGATCGTGACCGCCCCGGCCACCGGCACGATCGGCACGCCGGCCACCTTCATCCGGCTGGCCGGCGACGCGCGCCACATCTCCGGCTTGCGCCAGGGCAGGATGACCACCGCGATCGCGCTGAACAGGTAGGTCACCGCAATGACCAGGGTGGCGTCCAGGGTGTAGGTGACGAACGTGGCCGAGTAGGCGTACAGCGCGGACAGGCCCACGGCCGGCAGCAGCATCAGCACCAGCGAGGCCACCGGCACCCGGCGCTTCTCCGACACCTGGGCGGCCCGGTCCGGCAGCACCCGGTCGAACGCGGCCGCGAAGATGACCCGGGTCGAGGACAGGAACAGCGTGCCCACCCAGCCGAAGAACCACAGGCTCATGAGCAGGATCAGCACCACCTGGAACACGGCGCTGTGCACCAGCCAGCCCGCCAGCAGCACCGGGTAGGGCCAGATCGGCAGGACGCCCTTCAGGTTGGCCGACAGCGCGTTGGCGTTCTGGTAGAAGGCCCAGCCGAACGTCTTGGCGAACAGCAGCAGGAACACGATCGACAGCAGCACCGTGGTCCACAGTCCGGCGAACATCCCGGTGAACACCCGGCGGAAGTCGCTGGCCCCGCGCACCTCGCCGTACAGGGTCGTCCCCCAGTTGGGCCAGAGCAGGTAGAACAGCATCATCGGCACCAGCAGCATGGTCGGCCCGAGCGGCCCGAAGCCCAGCGTCGGGGCGGTGTAGCCGAGCTTGGCCGCCCCGCTGGTGGTGGCGGCGTAGGCATTGCTGATCCCGAAGATCTTGTGGGCCTCGAAGTTGAACGAGGACACGAAGCTGTGGTGGCTGAACGACAGCAGCAGGATCACGATGATCAGGAAGCCGATCAGGCCGCCGCCGAAGCACCACTTCTGGAACCGGGCGTACCCGGACATGCCCAGCGACACCAGCACCCCGGCCAGCGCGATGGTGATCAGCGAGACCACGAAGATGCCGTTGTGGGTGCCGAACCAGGCCGCCTGGCCGGGGTAGCCGAGCGTGGCCCACAGCGGCTCGAACAGCTCGACCGACAAGATGTTGCCGTAGATCGGCGCCCACAGCCAGAGGATGAACCACCACCCGGTCGCGGCCATCACGAAGCCCACGCCGCTGCCCAGGATCCGGCTCTGCCACACATAGTCACCGCCGGCCCGGGGGATGGTCACGACCAGCCCGGCGTAGGCGATGACCAGGAACGACACCCAGACGCCGGTGATGATCACCGAGGTGATGAGCTGGCCCTTGGGGAAGGCCGACGCGAACGAGAACTCGTACAGCCCGAGCGTGACCACGTTGGTGGACAGGCACGCGTAGATCATCGCGTCCCGTACCGACCAGCCGCGGACCAGCCCGGTCGCCTTGCGGAGGAACAGTGTGGGCTCCGCCTGTTCGCTGGTTGCCATGCGCCCGCCTCCCGACGTGTCAGCCGTTCACGAGAAGGTGCCTGGTCACCTTCGCCTTTTTCGGGTTCAGGTCGAGGATCGCGCCCTGCAGCACGCCGTCCCCGTACACGCTGCCGGGGTTGATCGAGAACGTCCGGCCCAGCCGGGTCACCCCGCGGCTCTCGTGGATGTGGCCGTGCACCGACAGCATGGGCTGGTGGGTCTCGATGGCGGCCCGGACCGCGGTCGAACCGACCGGCTTCATGACCGCCCCGCCGTGCATCGGGCGCAGGTTCGCGTCCAGGGCCGGCGCCTCGTCGAGCCCGCTTCCGTACGGTGGCGCGTGGAAGTTGAAGATGGCCCGGCCCATGTCCGGCATCTGGGCCGTGAGGGCCTCGATCTTGGCCGCCAGTTCTTCCTCGGGGGCCTCGCGGAACGTGTTCCAGGGGGTGGGGTTGGTCCAGCCCATGGAGGCCAGCGAGAAGCCGCCGAACTCGACGACCTTGCCCTCGCCGAACCCGATGCAGGCCGACGCCTCGATCACGTCGTCGATCTCGAAGATGTCGTCGTTGCCCCCGTTGACCAGGCACGGGATCTGGCCCCCGCGGAGCTTGCCGTCGGCCATGTCGAGCCAGCGGTCCAAGGTGGCCAGCATCTCCACCGAAAACCGCTGATCGACGGCGCCCTCGGTGGCCTGGAGTTCCCTCAGCTCATCCCGGCTCACCACCGCCGGGTAGGAGCCCCGGTTCCGGATCTGGCGCTTGACCGCTTCCAGCTCGTCGGTGGTCTCCAGCCGCTGCTCTTCGCCGGCCAGGGTGACCGTCCAGTACGCCTGGGCGCCCTGGTGGGCCACGATCGGCACCATGATCTTCCCGGTCAGGTCGCCGCCCAGCACGACCAGGTCCACTTTGTAGAAGGCAGCCGAGTTGAGGAACTTGCGCCAGCAGGTCTCGGAGCCGTGGATGTCGGTGGCGAAGAAGATCTTCATCGGGCTGCTACCTTCCCTGGCTAGTGCGCCACCTCTTCGGGCAGCTCGTACCAGCGGACCTTGTCGCCGACCTTGGCCCGGAGCTGCCACTTCATGCCCTTGGGCACCGACTCAGCCACCTCGGTCAGCGCCTTGACCTGGGCGACCGGGTCGAACCGGGCCTGTGGCGGTACCAGCTCCGGCTGGTCGGTGAGGATCGCGGGGAGCTTGGCCAGGTTGCCGGTGACCGTCCGCCACCAGCCCCAGTCGCCCGCCAGCACCTGCCCGAACCGGCCCGGATCAATTCCTTCGGCACCGATCGGCAGCCCGGCCAGCAGGTGCGTGATGTCGTGGGCGTCCTTGGCGTTCAGCTCGACGATCTGCAGCTTGGACAGCAGCAGGTCGGCCGCGGGCAGGGTCAGCGGCCGCTGGCTGAAGCCGGGCCGGAAGTCCAGCGTGTGGCACATGGCCAGCCGGTCGACCATCACGTCGACCGGGCGCCCGGAGGGGGCGGTGAAGTACATCTGCCGGTCGCCGTTCAGGCCATTGAACGCCCGGTCCGGCTGGCAGCCGCGCTCTACCAGGTAGGCCACGACCTTCTTGCGGCCCTTGGACAGGCAGGCCAGGTCGATGTCCTGCCCGGCCCGCAGTCGCGGCGGGAAGTCCGGGC
The DNA here is from genome assembly GCA_036497405.1 of Streptosporangiaceae bacterium. Taxonomy (GTDB): domain Bacteria; phylum Actinomycetota; class Actinomycetes; order Streptosporangiales; family Streptosporangiaceae; genus Bog-532. The sequence continues at coordinate 3,856 of DASXJM010000165.1, forward strand.
ACAGCACGCGCACGCCCAGGCCGCCCAGCAGCCGGAGCGGCAGGCCGGCCTCGGCCGCGCCCTGGGCCAGGCTGGTGGCCTCGGGGAGCGGGTCGTCCTCCGGGACTAACGTTGCCATGCGCTGATCTTGGGCCCGGTTGTCGCTTTTGTCTATATGTGTCGATAGAACGTGACGTCGTCCGGCGGCAGCGGTTCGTGCCCCAGGATCAGGTCGGCCGCCTTCTCGGCGATCATCATGGTCGGCGCGTAGATGTTGCCGTTGGTCACGAAGGGCATGGCCGAGGCGTCCACCACCCGCAGCCCGTCCAGGCCGTGCACCCGCAGCGTGTCCGGGTCGAGCACCGACTGCTCGTCCGTGCCCATCCGGCAGGTGCAGGACGGGTGCAGCGCGGTCTCGGCGTCCCGGGCCACCCAGGCCAGGACCTCCTCGTCGGTGCTGACCCCCGGGCCGGGCGAGATCTCACCCCCGTTGAACGCCGCGAACGCGGGCTGGCCCAGGATGTGCCGGGCGACCTGGATCGCTTCGATCCACTCGCGCCGGTCGGTGGCGGTGGACAGGTAGTTGAACCGGAGCGACGGGTGCACGGCCGGGTCGGCCGAGGTGATCCGCACCGAACCGCGGGCGTCGGAGTACATCGGCCCGATGTGCACCTGGTAGCCGTGCTGGCCCGCGGGCGCCGAGCCGTCGTAGCGGATGGCGATGGGCAGGAAGTGGAACATCAGGTTGGGGTAGGGCACCTCGTCGTTGCTGCGGGCGAAGCCGCCGCCCTCGAAGTGGTTGGTGGCCCCGGGCCCGCTCCGGGTGAACAGCCAGCGGGCGCCGACCGCGGGCCGGTGGCGCCACTTCAGCGCGGGTGCCACCGACACCGGCTGCAACGACGCGTGCTGGACGTAGACCTCCAGGTGGTCCTGGAGGTTGGCGCCGACCCCGGGCAGGTCGGCCACCACACCGATGCCCAGCCCCTCCAGCAACGCGGCCGGGCCGACCCCGGACACCTGCAGCACCTGGGGCGAGTTGATCGCGCCGCCGCAGAGGATGACCTCACCGGCCTGGGCTCGTTCCAGCCGGCCCCGGTGCCGGTACTCGACCCCGGTGGCCCGCTGGCCGTCGAACAGGATCCGGGTCACGAAGGCCCGGGTCCGCACGGTCAGCGAGTCCCGGCCCATGACCGGGTGCAGGTAGGCCCGGGCCGCGCTCAGCCGCCGCCCCCGGTGCACGTTGCGGTCGAAGGCCGCGAACCCTTCCTGCCGGTAACCGTTCACGTCCTTGGTCAGCTCGTACCCGGCCTCCTGGACGGCAGCGAAGAACGCCCCGAACAGGGGATTGGTGGCGGGCCCGCGTTCCAGCACCAGGGGGCCGTCGCTGCCGCGGAACTCGTCCCCGCCAGCCAGGCAGGTCTCCATCTTCTTGAAGTACGGCAGGCAGTGGGCGTAGTCCCAGGCGCCCATGCCGTCATCGGCGGCCCAGCGCTCGTAGTCGAGCGGGTTGCCGCGCTGGAAGATCATTCCGTTGATGCTGCTGGAGCCGCCCAGCAGCTTGCCCCGGGCGTGGTAGATCCGGCGCCCGTTGAGGTGCGGCTCGGGCTCGGTCTGGTACTGCCAGTCGTAGAACCGGCTGCCGATCGGGAACGTGAGCGCGGCCGGCATGTGGATGAACACGTCCCACCGGTAGTCCGGCCGCCCTGCCTCCAGCACCAGCACCCGGCCGCCGCCGTGGGCCCGGTCCGAGAGCCGGTTGGCCAGGGCGCTGCCGGCCGAGCCGCCGCCGACGATGATGAAGTCGTACGTGCCCGCCACCCCTATTCGGCCAGAACCTCCAGGATGTCCTGTCCGTATTTTTCCAGCTTGGCCTGGCCCACGCCATTGACGCAGGCCAGCGCGTGCAGGTCGGCGGGCCGCTGGCTGGCGATCTCGCGCAGGGTCTTGTCCTGGAAGATCACGTAGGCGGGCACACCCTGCTCCCGGGCCTGGCCCGCCCGCCACTCCCGCAGCCGCTCGAACATCTTGGTGTCCTCGGGGGACAGGTCCTCGGTCACGCTGACCGGGCGCGCCTTGCGGGCGGCCCGGGTGCGCTCGGGCTCGCGCCGGAACATGATGTTGTCCCGCTGTCGGCGCAGCACGGCGGCGCTGTCCGGGGTCAGGGTCAGCACCCCGTAGTCGCCTTCCACCCCGAGCAGGCCCTGGGCCAGCAGTTGCCGGGCCACCCCGCGCCACTCGGTGTCGCGCAGGTCGGTGCCCACCCCGAACACGGTCAGCTCGTCGTGCCGGTTCTCGGCCACCTTGGGGGTCCGCTTGCCGGTCAGGATGTCGATCACGTGCCCGGCCCCGAACTTCTGCCCGCGCTCACTGCCCAGCCGGTACACCGCCGACAGGAATTTCTGGGCCGCGATCGTCCCGTCCCACACCTGGGGCGGGGTCAGGCAGGTGTCGCAGTTCCCGCAGCCCTCATGCTCCGACGACTGCCCGAAGTAGGTCAGCATCTGCTTCCGGCGGCAGGTGGCGGTCTCGCACAGGGCCAGCATGGCGTCCAGGTGCACGGCCAGCCGCCGCCGGTGCACCTCGTCGCCGGGGGAGGTGTCGATCATCCGGCGCTGCTGGACCACGTCGGTCAGGCCGTAGGCCAGCCAGGCCACCGACGGCAGCCCGTCCCGGCCGGCCCGGCCGGTCTCCTGGTAGTAGCCCTCGACCGAGCGCGGCATGTCCAGGTGGGCGACGAACCGCACGTCGGGCTTGTCGATGCCCATGCCGAACGCGATCGTGGCCACCATGATCAGCCCGTCCTCACGCAGGAACCGGGACTGGTTGGCCGCGCGCACGCGGGCGTCAAGCCCGGCGTGGTAGGGCAGCGCCTCCAGGCCCTGGGCGGTCAGGAACTCGGCCGTCTTCTCCACCGAGGCCCGGGACAGGCAGTACACGATGCCGGCCTCGCCGGACAGCTCGGACTTGAGCAGGTCCAGCAGCTGGCGGCGCGGCTCGTTCTTCTGCACGATCCGGTAGCTGATGTTGGGCCGGTCGAAGCTGGCCACGAACTGCCGGGC
>DASXJM010000166.1:0-3538 GCA_036497405.1 Streptosporangiaceae bacterium
TGGGCCAGCAGCGTCCGCGCCACCCGGTCCCGCCCGCCCCGCAGCGCGGTGTCCACGGCCAGTTCCTCGTACGCGGACACGTGCGCGATCAGGCCGCGCAGCAGCGGGTCCACCGGCGTGACCGGCTCCGGCCGTGCGCCCTTGGCCCCGATCACGGCCGGGACCTCGATCACCGCCTCGTCGGGCAGGAACGGCAGCGTGCCCTGGTTGCGCACGTTGACCACCTGGCTGTCGCCCCGGTCCCCGGCCAGTGAGGCCAGCAGGGCCACCGCCGCCTCGGAGTAGAAGGCGCCCCCGCGCTCGCCCAGCAGGGCGGGCTTGGTGTCCAGGGCCGGGTCGGCGTACAGGCCGAGCAGCTCGCGCTCGAGCGCGGCCACGTCCTGGGCCCGGGTCGGCCGGGTCCGCTCCTCGGCCACCACCGCATCGTGGGCCCAGAAGTAGCGCAGGTAATAGGAGGGCACGATCCCGAGCTCCCGGGTCACCTCGGCGGGCAGCCCGGTGTGCTCGGCGATCTCGTCCAGGTGCCCGGCCAGCAGCCCGGGCAGCGCGTCCTGGCCGTCCACCAGCACGGCCCGCTCCCAGGTCAGGTGGTTCAGCCCCACGTGATCCAACGCCACCTGCTCGGGGTCCACCCCCAGCAGCGACGCGAACTGGCGCTGGAAGCCGATGGCCACGTTGCACAGGCCGATCGCGCGGTGACCCGCGTCCAGCAGGGCCCGGGTCACGATCCCGACCGGGTTGGTGAAGTCCACGATCCAGGCCGACGGCTCGGCCCGCTGCCGGGCCCGCTCGGCGATCTCCAGCACCACCGGCACCGTGCGCAGCGCCTTGGCCAGGCCCCCGGCCCCGGTGGTCTCCTGGCCGACCGCGCCGTAGTCCAGCGGCCAGCTCTCGTCCCGGTGCCGGGCCGCCTGCCCGCCCACCCGCAGCTGGAGCAGGACCGCGCCCGCCCCGTCCAGTCCCTGGTCCAGGTGGTCGGTCCAGGTCACCCGGGCCGGGTGACCGAGGGCAGCCATGATCCGGGCCGACACCGGCCCGACCACGGCCAGCCGCTCGGTGTCCGGGTCGACCAGCGCCAGCTCGGTGACGTCGAACCCTCCGGGCCCGGAACCGGCCAGCCGCCCTATCCCGTCGACCAATTCCGGGGTGTAGGTCGATCCGCCCCCGATGACCGCCACCTTCATCCGAACGCCCTCACTTCTTCGTCGGCCCGGGCCACGTGGCACGCGGCCTGGTGCCGGGGGAGCAGTTCCCGCAGCGGCGGGGTCTCGGTCTGGCACTGTTCGATGGCCAGCGGGCAGCGCCACCGGAACCGGCAGCCGGGCTGCGGGTCGATGACCTTGGGCGGCTCGCCCACCTCGGCCTGGGCCGACACGTCCAGCGGCGCCCGCGGGTCGGGCACCGCGGTCAGCAGCAGCTGGGTGTACGGGTGCTTCGGCCGGGCCAGCACCTCCTCGATCGGGCCGGCCTCGGCGATCTGGCCCGCGTACATGACCATCAGCCGGTCGGCCACGTAGCGGGCGCTGGCCAGGTCGTGCGTGATGTAGAGAAAGGACACGCCCTCGCTGTCCCGCAGCTCAGCCATCAGGTTGAGCAGCCCGACCCGGATCGACACGTCCAGCATGGACACCGGTTCGTCGGCCAGGATCAGCTTGGGCCGGGTGGCCAGGGCCTGGGCGAACCCGACCCGCTGCCGCTGCCCGCCGCTCAGCTCGTGCGGGAACCGCTGCAGCATCTCGGGCCCGGGATTCAGGCCGACCGCTTCGAAGACCCGCTCGGCCTCCTGCTGTCGCTGCGGGCCCGACAGGTCCGGCCGGTGCAGCTTGAGGCTGCGCATGATGCCGTGCGAGATGCGGAACGCCGGGTTGATCGAGCTGAACGGATCCTGGAACACCATCGGCACCTGGCCGGTGTAGTCCAGGGTCGCCGACCGCGAGCGGTGCCCGGCCACGGGCTGGCCCCGGAACCAGATCTGGCCGCTGGTCGGCCGGTAGAGCGTGGCCAGCAGCCGGGCGATGGTCGACTTGCCGCTGCCGCTCTCTCCGGCCAGGGCCACGATCTCCCGCTCGCCGATGGCCAGCGACACGTCGTCCACCGCGTGCAGGGTCCGCCGCGACAGCGCGCCGCCCACCTTGAAGTGCTTGCTCAGCCCTTGTGTCCGCAGCAACGGTTCCGTCGCCGTGGCCTCACTCATCTCCGGAACTCCCCTCGTGACTCCCGTCAAAGAGCAGGCAGCGGACGTCGACCCCGTCGACCTGGTACAGCTCGGGCGGATCGGTCCGGCAGCGGTCCATGACCTTCGGGCAGCGCGGCGCGAACCGGCAGCCCGCCGGGGGCCGGGCCAGGTCGGGTGGCCGGCCGGGGATGCCGGTCAGCGCCACCCTGGGCCCGCGGATGGACGGGAACGCGTCCAGCAGTCCCACGCTGTAGGGGTGCTTGGGGGCGTCGAACACCTTGCGGGTGGCGCCCGCCTCGGCCACCTGTCCCGCGTACATGACCATCAGCCGGTCGGAGAAGTGGCTGACCAGCGACATGTCGTGGGTGACGAAGATGATGGCGAAGCCCAGCCGCTGCTGCAGCTCCTTGATCTGGACCATCAGCGACCGCTGGGCCACCACGTCCAGGGCCGAAGTCGGCTCGTCCATGATGACCAGGTCCGGGGTGAACAGCATGGCCATCGCGATCATGGACCGCTGGCGCATGCCCCCGGACAACTGGTGCGGGTAGCTCTTCAGGTGCACCGGGTCGATGCCGACCATGCGCAGCACCTCGGCCGACCGGTCCGCGATCTCGGCGCTGGACCTGACCCCGTGCGTCCGCATGGCGTCCTTGAACTGGGCCCCGATGGACTTCACCGGGTTGAGCGCGTTCATCGCGCTCTGCATGACCACCGACAGGTTCTTCCACCGGACCGCGGCCAGGTCCCGGTCGGTCAGCCCGACCAGGCTCTGCCCGCGGAAGGTCACGCTGCCGCCGGCTATCTCGGCCGGCGGCTGGAGCAGCTGGGCGATGGCGAACAGCAGGGTGGACTTGCCGCAGCCGGACTCGCCGACGATGCCCAGGAACTCGCCCGCGCCCAGGGTGAAGCTCACGTCTTCCACCGCCCGGACCGGACCCCGGTCGGTCAGGTAGTCCACTGACAGACCTTCGATATCGAGAATGGACTCAGTGGCCACGGCGCACCTGCCTGATCCGGGCCGCCCGCCGCCGTCGCATCGGTCGCAAGGCGGGGTTCCCGATCTCGTCGAAGGCGTAGTTGAGCAGGGCGAACGCCGCCCCCAGGAGGGCGATCAGGGCTCCCGGGATCACCGCCCACAGGTACTGGCCGGTCTGCAGGGCCTCATTGTTCTGGGCCCAGTAGAGCATCGTGCCCCAGCTGGTCGAGTTCGGGTCGCCGAGGCCGATGAACTGCAGGCTGGACGCGAACAGCACCGCGTACAGCGCGTTGGTCAGGAAGCTGGCCACGATCAGCGAGGTCATGGTGGGGATGATCTCGACCACGATGATGTAGATCGACCGCTCGCCGCGGACCCGGGCC
>DASXJM010000167.1:0-6998 GCA_036497405.1 Streptosporangiaceae bacterium
GGCCGCCACCGAATCCTGGCGCTACCAGATCACCTGGACGCCCGCCTCCATCACGGGCCCCGTCCCGGACGGGAACGGGCTGGCCGGACGGTGGCTGATCGTGGCCCCGGTTGACGGGCATCCACTGGCCGCCCAGGTGGCGGCGGCCATCGCCACCCACGGCGGACAGGCGCGGGTGCTCATCCCGGCCGGCCTGGACCGGGCCGCTCTGACCCACGCACTCGCCGCCGAGGCCGATGGCGGCGGCCCGCTGGCCGGAGTGATTTCCCTGCTGGCGGTGCCCACCGCCGCGGCCGCCGGCGCGGGACGGCCGGGACGGCCGGGACGGGATGGTGCCGGGACCCCAGGAGCCAGACCGGGATCGCCGGCTGGAACGTTCGGGACCCTGACCCTGATCCAGGCGCTGGGCGATGCGGGCGCCGGAGCCCCGTTGTGGGTGCTGACCCGCGGGGCGGTCCGGGCCGGGCCGGGGGACACGCTGACCGATCCGGTGCAGGCCCAGGTGTGGGGACTGGGCCGGGTCGCGGCCCTGGAACACCCGGACCGGTGGGGTGGCCTGATCGACCTGCCGCCGGTGCTGGACGAACGGGCCACCGGGAAGCTGTGCGGCGTCCTGGCCGGGATCAGCGGTGAGAACGAGACCGCGGTCCGGGCCGGGGCGGTGCTGGCCCGGCGCCTGGCCCGCGCCCCTCAGCCCCGGAGCCGGGACCAGGACCAGGACCGAGACCCGGACCGGGACCAGCGGTGGGAACCCTCGGGCACGGTGCTGGTCACCGGCGGGACCGGGGCGATCGGGACGCACGTGGCCCACTGGCTGGCCGGCCAGGGAACCGCCCGGCTGATCCTGGCCAGCCGGTCCGGGCCGGCCGCAACCGGGGCCGCGGCGCTGGCCGCGGAACTGGCCCAGGCCGGTGTGGCGGTGACCGTGGCCCGGCTGGACACAACGGAACGGCCCCCCGTCGCCGGTCTCCGGGACTGGATCCAGCGGTCCGGGCCGTCCCTGCGGGCGGTTTTCCATACCGCCGGGGTGCTGGATGACGGGGTCCTGGACCGGCTCGACGAGGCCCGGCTGGCGGCCGTGCTGGAACCCAAAGCGGCCGGGGCGTCGATCCTGGATGAACTGACCCGCGACTGTGACCTGGACGCCTTCGTGCTGTTTTCCTCGGCGGCGACGGTGTTCGGCAGCGCCGGGCAGGGCAGCTACGCGGCCGCCAACGCCCATCTTGATGCGCTGGCTGAGCAGCGGCGGGCCCGGGGGCTGGCTGGGACGAGCATCGCCTGGGGCCCCTGGGCCGGAGCCGGCCTGGCCGGGGACAGCGCGGCCGTGCGCGGCCGCCTGGCCCGCGGGCCGCTCATCCCGCTCAAGCCCGCGCTGGCCATCCGCGCGCTGGGGAACGCCATCGGCAACGGCCCGCGCCAGGTGGCGATCATGGACATCGACTGGCCTCAGTTCGTGACGACTCCCGGTGCCGCTGACCTTCCGCTGCTCCGGGGCCTGCCCGAGGCCCGCCCGACGGCCGGCCAGGTCACCGCGGCTGGCCCGGATGCCGGCGACCTGACCCAGCGGCTGGCCGGGCTGGCCGAGGCGGCTCAGCTCCGGGTCCTGACCGACATGGTCCGGGCCGACGCGGCCGCGGTGCTCGGCCACCCTTCGTCTCAGGCGGTACCGGCCCGGCAGGCCTTCCGTGATCTCGGCTTCGACTCCCTGGCCGCGGTCGAACTGCGCAATCAGCTCGCCGTCACCACGCACCTGAACCTGCCGGCCACCTTGATCTTCGACCACCCCACACCAGAGGCCCTCGCCGGCTACCTCCGGACCCGGCTGGTGTCCGCGGCCAGCGCCGCCCCAGCGTCCAGCACGGCTCCTGCGGCCCTTGCCGCCGCGCCAGCGGCCAAGCCAGATCCGGAACGGCCGGACCCGGCGGCGGACGGTGAGCCGATCGCGATCGTCTCGATGAGCTGCCGGTTCCCTGGCGGGGTCTCCAGCCCGGAGGACCTGTGGGACCTGCTGTCCGGGGGCACGGACGCGGTCTCGGAATTTCCCGCCGACCGCGGCTGGGACATCGAGGAACTGCACGGCCTCGTGGCGCACCAGTCCGGGGCCCCCGACGTTCACGAAGGCGGTTTCGTCTACGACGCGGACCGGTTCGACGCGGGCTTTTTCGGTATTTCGCCGCGTGAGGCGCTGGCCATGGATCCGCAGCAGCGGCTGCTGCTGGAGGTGTCCTGGGAGGCGCTGGAACGGGCCGGCATCGCGCCTCATTCGCTGCGGGCCAGCCCCACCGGTGTCTTCACCGGAACCAACGGCCAAGACTACGCCACGGTCGTGATCGAGTCCGGTCAGGAACTGGAAGGTCACCTGGGCACCGGCAACGCCGCCAGCGTGATGTCCGGCCGGATCGCCTACACCTTCGGCCTGGAAGGCCCGGCCGTCTCGGTCGACACCGCCTGCTCGTCGTCCCTGGTGGCCCTGCACCTGGCCTGCCAGGCGCTGCGGAGCGGGGAATGCTCGCTGGCCCTGGCGGGCGGCGCCACCGTGATGGCCACGTCCCGGGCCTTCGCGGATTTCAGCCAGCAGCAGGGGCTGGCGGCGGATGGCCGGTGCAAGGCGTTCTCGGCCGCGGCGGACGGCACGGGCTGGGCTGAGGGCGCGGGGATGCTGCTGGTGGAACGGCTGGCCGACGCCCGGCGGAACGGGCATCCGGTACTGGCCGTGATCCGGGGCAGCGCGGTGAACCAGGACGGTGCGTCCAACGGGCTGACCGCCCCGAACGGCCCCTCGCAGCAGCGGGTGATCCGCTCGGCGCTGGCCAGCGCCGGGATCGCGGCGTCGGACGTCGACGCCGTGGAGGCGCACGGAACGGGCACGGTGCTGGGCGACCCGATCGAGGCCCAGGCGCTGCTGGCCACCTACGGTCAGGACCGGCCAGCGGACCAGCCCGTGTGGCTTGGGTCGGTGAAGTCCAACCTCGGGCACACCCAAGCGGCGGCCGGGGTGGCCGGGGTGATCAAGATGGTCCTCGCGCTGCAGCACGCCATGCTGCCGCCCACGCTGCACGTGGATGAGCCCTCTCCGCATGTGGACTGGTCGGCGGGTTCGGTCCGGCTGCTGACCGAATCGCGGCCGTGGCCCGCCGGTGACCGGCCCCGGCGGGCCGGGATCTCCGCGTTCGGGATCAGCGGCACCAACGCCCACACCATCATCGAGGCAGCCCCTGCGGTCCCCGCGGCGGCCGGCGCTGACCCGGGCCCGGCCGGTCCCGGCGAGCCGGTCCTGGCCGCCGGCGCCCCCGTGTGGCTGGTATCGGGACGGACCGCCGGAAGCCTGACCGCCCAGGTGAGACGGCTATCGGCGCACCTGACCGCCCACCCGGACCTGGACTCGCGCGACCTGGCCTGGTCGCTGGCCACCACCCGGCCGGCGTTCGAGCACCGCGCGGTCGTGACCGGGGACCAGCCCGGCGATCTCGTCTCGGGCGTCACCGCGCTGGCGGCGGGAACAACGGCACCGAACGTCATCACCGGGACGGTCCCGCCGGGCGGTCCCAGCCGGATCGCGTTCGTGTTCCCTGGCCAGGGCAGCCAGTGGGCGGGCATGGGCCGGGAACTGGCCACCGCCGCACCGGTGTTCGCGGCCCGGCTGGCCGAGTGCGGCCGGGCCCTGGCACCGTACGTGGACTGGTCGCTGGAGGACGTTCTGGCCGGTGCACCGGACGCTCCGGCACTGGAAAGCGCGTCGGTCGTGCAGCCCGCGCTGTGGGCGGTGATGGTGGCGCTCGCCGCCACCTGGCAGGCCGCGGGCGTCACCCCGGACGCCGTGGCCGGCCACTCCCAGGGCGAGATCGCGGCCGCCTGCGTGGCCGGGATACTGACCCTGGACGACGCGGCCGCGGTGGTCGCGTTGCGGAGTGCGGCCCTGACCGCCCTGGCCGGCCAGGGCGGGATGCTGTCGATCGCCGAGCCGGTGTCCGTGGTGCGGGACCGGATCGCGGCGTTCGGGGACCGGGTGTCGGTCGCCGCGGTCAACGGCCCGGCGGCCACCGTCGTGTCCGGCGACCCGGCCGCGCTGGAGACGCTGGCCGCGCGCTGTACGGACGCGGGAACGCGCACCCGGATGGTGGCGGTCGACTACGCGTCGCACAGCCCCCAGGTGGAAGCCATCCGGGAGCGGGTCCTGCATGTTCTGGACGGCATCACCCCCCAGCCGGCCCGCGTCCCGATGGTGTCGGCGATGACCGGTGAGCTGGTGGCCGGACCGGATCTGGACGCCCGGTACTGGTACGACAGCCTCCGTGCCCCGGTCGAGTTCAGCCGGGCCGTCGGCACGCTCGCCCGCGACGGCTTCCAGGCGTTCATCGAAGTGTCCCCGCACCCGGTCCTCATCTCCGCTATCGCGGAAACGTTCGACGACCCGGGCGACCTGGACGAGACCGCCGATCCGGGCCAGCCGTCCCCGGTCCTGACGATCGGGACCCTGCGCCGTGACGACGGCGGACCCGCCCGGCTGGTGGCCTCGCTGGCCGAAGCGCACACCCACGGGGTGGACGTGAACTGGGCCGCCGTGCTGCCGGCCGGCCGGCGGGTCAGCCTGCCGACCTACGCGTTCCAGCGGGACCGGTACTGGCCGGACCCGCACCCGGTGGCCGCCGCCGACGCCGGCGGGACCGGCCGATGGCGGTACCGGGCCGGCTGGACGCCGGTCACCGTCGCTGACCCGGCCCCGCTGACCGGCACCTGGCTGGTGCTCGCCCCGGCCGGCGCCGCCGCGGATGCCGCCGGCCTGGCTGACTGGTGCGCACGGGAGCTGGGAGACCACGGCGCCACCGTCGTCACGGCGGAAACCGGTCCCGCCGCGAGCCGGCCGGCGGTGGCTGACCAGCTCCGGTCGGTGCTGGCCGCCGCCGGGCCGCTGACTGGGATCGTGTCCCTGCTCGCGCTGGCCGAAGCGCCGGTCCCGGCCCACCCGGCGGTGACGGCCGGACTGGCCGGGACCCTTGCGCTCGTCCAGGCGGCCGGTGACGCCGGAACCGGTGCGCCGGTGTGGGCGCTCACCCGGGGCGCGGTCGCGACCAGCGACGGGCAGCCGGTCAGCCCAGCCCAGGCCCAGGTGTGGGGACTGGGCCGGGTGGTGGCCCTTGAACAGCCCGGCCGCTGGGGCGGCCTGATCGATCTCCCGCCCGAACCGGACGAGCGGACCGGCGGCTGGCTGCGCACGGTGCTGAGCGGTTGCAGCGAGGACCAGGTCGCGATCCGCCCGGCCGGCCTGCTGGCCCGGCGGCTGGTGCGGGCCCCCGCCCCCGGCGGTGACCCGCGGTCCTGGACGCCCCGCGGAACGGTGCTCATCACCGGCGGGACCGGCGCGATCGCCGGGCACGCGGCCCGCTGGGTGTCCAGTCAGGGCGCTCCGCACGTGGCCCTGGTCAGCCGGTCGGGACCGGCGGCCCCCGGGGTGGCGGCCCGCGCCGCCCGCCTGGCCGCGGCGGGTACCCGGGTGACGGTCGGCGCCGGCGACATCAGCGACCGGGCCGCGGCCGCGGGCCTGCTCGGCTGGATCGCCCGCGGCGGGCCGCCGCTGTCCACCGTGCTGCACACCGCGGGCGTCGGCCAGTCCATCGCGCTCGACGAGGCCACGGCCGGCGACCTGGACACCGCGCTGGCCCCCAAGGCCGCCGGCGCGGCGGTCCTGGATGAACTCACCCAGGACCTGGACCTCGACGCCTTCGTGCTGTTCTCCTCCATCGCGGCGACCTGGGGCAGCGGCGGGCAACCCGGGTACGCGGCGGCGAACGCGTTCCTGGACGCGCTGGCCGAGCAGCGGCTCAGCCGGGGCCGGCCCGCGGTATCGGTGGCCTGGGGAATGTGGGGTGGCGGCGGCATGAGCGCGGGCGAGGCCGCCGCCCAGCTGGCTCGCCGGGGGCTGCGGGCGATGGACCCGGAACCGGCGCTGGCGATGCTCAAGCAGGCCCTGGACAATGGTGAGTCCCTGCTCACCGTGGCGGACGTCGACTGGGCCCGGTTCACGCAATCGTTCACCGTGCGGCGGCCCAGTCCGCTCATCGGCGACCTGCCGGAGGTACGGCTGGCCCTGGCCGGTGACGCTGCGGACACGGCCCCGGCGGCCGGCACCGCGCTGGGCCGGCGGCTGGCCGAACGGCCCCGGGCCCAGCGGCTGCGGATGCTGACCGACCTGGTCCGGACGGAAGCGGCCGCCGTACTGGGCCACCGCTCGGCTGACGCCGCCGAACCGCGACGGGCGTTCCGTGATCTGGGCTTTGACTCACTGACCGCGGTTGACCTCCGGAAACGTCTGAGCGAGGCAACTGGCCTGCGGCTGCCGTCCACGCTGGTGTTCGATCACCCGACACCGGTGGCGGTGGCGGAATTTCTCCTCGGCGAGCTGACGGGGGTCCCGGCGCAGGACACGCCGGTGCCCGTGGCGGTGGCGGCCGACGAGCCGGTGGCGGTGGTGGCGATGGGCTGCCGTTACCCCGGCGGGGTGCGGGGCCCGGACGATCTGTGGGACCTGATCGCAGCGGGCACGGACGCCGTCGCCGGTTTCCCCCCGAACCGCGGCTGGGACGCCGGTGACCCGGGTGACGGATCCGCCGGCCCCGGCTACGCGCGGGCGGGCGGGTTCGTTTATGACGCGGGTGACTTTGACGCGGGATTTTTCGGGATCTCCCCGCGTGAGGCTTTGGCGATGGATCCGCAGCAGCGGCTGCTGCTGGAGGTGTCCTGGGAGGCCATCGAGCGGGCCGGAATCGCCCCCGAGTCGCTGCGGGGCAGCTCGACCGGAGTGTTCGCCGGGGCCTCGTTCTCCGGGTACGGCATCAGTGTCCCCGACGAGGCCACGGGCACGGAGGGGTACCTGCTGACCGGGACGGCGGGCAGTGTGATTTCCGGGCGGGTCGCGTACACGCTGGGGCTGGAGGGCCCGGCGGTGACGGTGGATACGGCGTGTTCGTCGTCGCTGGTGGCGCTGCACCTGGCCTGTCAGG
>DASXJM010000168.1:0-4376 GCA_036497405.1 Streptosporangiaceae bacterium
GTCGCAAAGTTTAGGGCGGAAAGGCTTGACTTTGTGGCGCAAACCTTCGTTTACTTTATGGCATAGAGTCAATGAAGGGAGACACACCATGAACCACACACCCGACTCCGCCGCCGCCGGTGCGGGCGGCACCTTCGACGCCGAGCAGGCCGCCACCTTGCTGGAACACACCAGCCGGCAGGCCCGCCGCCAGTTCCAGCCGTCACCACCGTGGCTGCTGGCCACCAGGGCGGTCCTGGTGCTGGCCGCGCTGGGTGCGATCTGGCTCTCGGTCCGCGGGCAGCACCCCTACCGGGGGCCGACCGCCGCCGACACCCCGGTCCTGATCGCGTTCCTCGTGCTCAACTTCACGGCCACGGTCGGCGTCCGCCGGCACGCGATCGCCGGCGTGAGCGGGCGCACCCGGTTCAGCCAGGGCGAGATCATCGCGCTGGCGCTGGCCTTCCTGGTCGCGATCCTGCTCATGGTGGGGCTGAGCGGCAGCGTGGGCTTCGCCACCTACCCGACCTCGGTGCTGGTGATCCCCGGTCTGGTCTGGGCCGTCATCTCGGCGATGCGGGCCAACCGGGGCGGGCTCGCCACCGGCCTGGCCATCGTCGTCATCGGCGTGGTGGGCGCGTTCGCGGGACCGGTCGGGTCGTGGGCGGTGGCCGCCGTGGGCCTGTGCGTCACGCTCCTCGGCAACGCCGCCATCGCCTGGCGAGAGCGCGGCTGAGGACAGGGCGGCTGAGGACCCGCGATGAACGACGACGGACTTGACCCGCTGATCCACGTCCCCTCCCGGCTGCGGATCGTCGCCACCCTGGCGGCCCTGCCCGAGGGGGACACCCTGTCCTTCACCCGGCTCGGGGACCTGCTCGCGCTGACCCCCGGCAACCTGATCATCCAGCTGCGCAAGCTCGAAGAAGCCAGCTATCTCAGCAGCGAGAAGATCAGAACCGGGTCCGCTCAGAAGACCATGGTCGCCCTGACCGGCCGCGGCCGGGCGGCCCTCGGCTCCTACACCCAGGCGCTCCACGACCTGCTCGGCGGTCTGTGAGCGCCGGTCCGGCCGGCTGCGTACGTCCTCAGGGATCCCGTCCCGGCCGCCGGCCGTCGGGCACCCGGCCCTCCGGCACCCGGCCGTCGGGCAGCCGGCCGTCGAGGGCGGCCGCGCCCGCGGCCAGGCCGAGGAACAGCAGCGAGACCCAGAAGCAGTTCAGGGCGGTCTTGGCGTAACCGAGCCGGGTCACATCGATGAACGGGTACGGATACCAGCCGATGATCGCGCCCCGGATCAGGGTGAAGACCAGCCAGGCCACCGGGAACGCCGGAGCCAGCCAGGCCGCCCGGCCCGTGGTCTGGCCGCGGGGCCCGGCCAGCAGCCAGCCGAGCACGGTCAGCACCGGCACCACCGTATGGACCAGCTGGTTGGCCAGCTGGTGCAGCCCGGCCAGGGTCAGCAGGCCCGACAGGGCCACGTGGTAGACCACGCCGGTGACGGTGATGGCCACCAGCCCGATCATCCGGAACGTGCCGAACACCAGCGAGGACCGGTCCGGCCGGATGGCCAGCAGCAGCGCGGTCGCCCCGGCCAGCAGGTTGGACTCGATGGTGAAGAACGCGAACGTGTTGAAGGCCCGTTCGGTGCCGGTGGGAAAGTGGCCCGGGGTCTGGACGGCCGAGACCACGCTCAGCACCACTCCGGCCGCGGCGCACAGCGCGGTGGCGGCGAACCACCACCGGGCCCACTTCGATGACACTCAGTGATCGTAACCTCAGGCCAGCCAGCCGGGACGGACCAGGCCGCTCTCGTAGGCCAGCACCACCAGCTGGGTCCGGTCCCGGGCCCCGAGCTTGATCATGGTCCGGCTGACGTGGGTCCGGGCCGTGGCCGGGCTCAGGAACAGCCGCCCGGCGATCTCGTCGTTGGTCAGCCCCTCGGCCACCAGCGCCATCACCTCTCGTTCCCGGTCGGTCAGCGCGGCCAGGCCGGCGGTGGTGGTGGGCTCCTTGGCCCGGGCCGCGAACTCGGCCACCAGCCGCCGGGTCATGCCGGGGGAGATCAGCGCGTCCCCGGCCGCCACCGCGCGGACCGCGGTGACCAGGTCGCCGGGTTCGGTGTCCTTGACCAGGAACCCGCTGGCTCCGTGCCGCAGCGCGTCGAACAGGTACTCGTCCAGCTCGAACGTGGTCAGGATGAGGATCCGGACCTCGGTCAGCCGCGGGTCGGCGGTGATCTGCCGGGTCGCGGACAGGCCATCCAGGCCCGGCATCCGGATGTCCATCAGCACCACGTCCGGCCGCAGCGCCCGGGCCTGGGCCACGGCCTCGGCCCCGTCGGTGGCCTCGCCGACCACTTCGATGTCGGCCCGTGCGCTCAGCAGGGCCCGGAAACCGGCCCGGACCAGGGCCTGGTCGTCGACGATCAGGACCCGGATCACGGCGCGCCCGCCGTCTCGGTCGCGGCCGACGCGGCCCCGGCCGTCGTCTCCGTGGCGGCCGGCTCGCCCGCGGCCGGCGTGGGCAGCCAGGCCGACACCACGAAGCCTCCGCCACCCCGCGGGCCGGCCGTCAGGTGACCACCCAGGGCGGCCGCGCGCTCGCTCATCCCGGCGATCCCGCTCCCGGTCCCGCCACCAGTTCCGCTGGCCTGCCGCCCACCGGGCACCCCCCACCCGTTGTCGCTGACCTCGACCGACACCCCGTCGGCCCGATAACCGAGGCGGACCGTGGCCGCCCCCGGGCCCGCGTGCCGGGCCACGTTGGTCAGGGACTCCTGCACGATGCGGTAGGCGGCCAGGTCGACCGCGGCCGGCAGCGTCCGGGTCGCCCCGGACACCTCGATACGGACCGGCCGCCCGGCCGCCCGGGTCAGCTGGGCCAGTTCAGGCAGCCGGGCCAGGCCCGGCGTGGGGGCGGTCGGCGCCTGTTCCCCGGTCTGCCGCAGCGCGGCCAGCATCGAACGCAGCTCGTCCAGGGCCTCCCGGGACACCGTCTTGATCGCGCTCAGGGCGGCCCGGGCCTGGGCCGGGTCGGAGTCCATCAGGTCCAGGCCCACCGCGGCCTGCACGCTGATCAGCGAGATGTTGTGCCCGATCACGTCGTGCAGGTCCCGGGCCATCCGCAGCCTCTCCTCGCTGGCCCGGCGGCGCTCGTCCAGTTCCTGGGCGGCCCGCGACACCGTGCGCCGCTCGCTGCGGAGCCGGACGGCTTCGGCCGCGGTGACCATGACCGCCAGCCAGCCCCCCAGCAGCAGCGCGAATTCCAGCGAGCTCCGGGGGCGGCCGAACGCCAGCGGCCCGAGCCAGACCGCGATGACGTAGCCCGCCACCGTGGCCGCCCAGGCGGCTCGCCGGTGCCCGCTGGTGGCGGCGCCGAAGAACGCCACCACCAGGCTCAGGTTGGCGGCCGGTGACGCTGACGGCGGCACCGTGGCGGCCAGCGCGACCCACAGCGCGGCCACCGGATGGGACCGCCGGACGGTGAGGGCCAGCGGGCCGACCGCCAGCAGCAGCCAGCCCGGCACGCCCAGCTGAGCCAGCGGGTGATGGTCCCGCTCCCCGAGCGTCCCGGCCACCTGCAGGGCCAGGACCAGGGCCGGAACGGCCAGATCGCGTCGCGGCCAGTCCCGGCCGCGACACCGGTTCGGCCGAGCGGTGACGTGGTTCATCGTGACTCAACGTAACGCCGGGCCGCCGCCGGGCGCGTCGGCCGCGAGGCGGCTGTCCGGCTGCTCTCGGTGGCGTAGCCGGAGGCCCGCGGATACCGCGCCGGGCGTAGCCCAACTGCCGATGCCGGCCCGACGACGGATGAAGCCACCCCCCGGCAGCATCGGCACCATGGCCAGCGATCCCGCTGACCGCGGACGACGAATGGACGGTACTCATGGCCACCATCGAGCTCGATGGGCTGACCAAGCGCTTCGGGAGCCTCGTCGCCGTGGACCACGTGAGCTTCTCCGTGGACCAGGGCACGGTCACCGGATTCCTCGGCCCCAACGGCGCCGGCAAGACCACCACCCTGCGGATGCTGCTCGGGCTGGTCAGCCCGAGCGAAGGCACCGCCATCATCAACGGCTACCCGTACCGGGAGCTGATCGAGCCCCGGCACGTGGTCGGGGCGATGCTGGAGTCCTCCGGGGCCTACCCGGGCCGGACCGCCCGCAACCACCTGCGGATCGAGGCGCTGGCGGGCGGGGCACCCCGGTCGCGGGTGGACCAGGTGCTGGACCTGGTCGACCTGACCGCGGCCGCCAACCGCCGGGTCGGCCAGTTCTCCCTGGGCATGCGGCAGCGCCTCGGCCTGGCCACCGCGCTGCTGTGCGACCCGGAGATCCTGATCCTGGACGAGCCCGCCAACGGGCTGGACCCCGAGGGCGTGCACTGGCTCCGGCG